>JAOTWM010000599.1 GCA_029862885.1 Gammaproteobacteria bacterium | reverse complement strand
AGTAGAGTCCTTAAACAAATAGTCGAAAACCCAAGCGGTCCTTCGTATCGGAAGATGAAGAGGAGAGTGACTATTGAAAAATTTATCAGAAGTTAAGAATAGCCCTTCCAGCTATTCGCTAGTTCTCTGTATTTTGAGGGTATTTCCTTTCCCTCCGACCTCTAGCTCCTTACCCGATACGCCTATAGGCGAGTCAGTGCGTGAACGGATGATCCGTAAACGCGGAACGCGCGAGGGAGTGCAACCCATGAAAAGACGCTATGGAATTCCAGGCCTGGCTTCGATAATCGTTGGTAGTGGGCTATTGGCCTTTGGCGGCAGCCAAGCAATAGCCGAGATGGAAGCACCGGCGGGCTTGCGCGGAGCCATCGCAGCGGTGCAGTACGAAAGCGCGCTGACTGCGATCGACCACTCGGGCGTCGGAGGTGATCGCTTACCTGGGCACTCCGCCCGGCGCGTTTTCAAACAACAACGCCGTGTCAGACTAGAGGAAGCGAAGCGTAGTCACGCTATATCCGCGTTGGCGCCAGCGCGACCCGAGAGACCACTTTCCTACGATCGGTTCACCAAGCCGCTGGTGCGTGAGCTGTGGTACTGGCCGCAAGGGGAGCGCAAGCTCGTCGACAATAAGTTGATGATGTCGATGCACGGCGCCAGCCTGCACAGCGACTTCTTACCATGGATTGCTTTGCCTCTGGAGAACCCTGTCACGAACGCCATCCAAGCAAGAGTAGCGATCATCGAGGCCAGTCTTAATACGCGCAATGCGGATCAGGTATACGCTCAACTGACAGGGACTTTTTACACGACAGCGGGCAGCTGCACACCCTTCGATCAAACGGGTGATGTGTATGTCGAGGTTAACCTGGGGGATCGCGGCCAAGGACTGGAGGCCTGGTGGAACTCGTATGAATCCCTAAACGCCAGCTTTAGTGACGACATTTTTGACACGGGCCCGATCGTCGCCCCGGGAACGTTGCAGATAGGGACCGAGTATGTGCTGAAGATTAAGTATAACGGCAGCAACGGATTCACGTTTTCCGCGGCCGGAACCAATGTCACTCACACCGGCCCAACAAGAGGAACCGCCACGTGTAATCTATATACCGACCTGGCGGTTGGCGAAGACTTTATCGGCGGTTCAGGCGAATCATTCGGCGCCACCATTACCGCGACCTTCGATAATGTCAAGTTGAACAATCAAACCACCGTTTTTGACAACTTTAATGGCACCAACATCAACCAATCGAAGTGGAGCGGGGAACAATACTCCAGTCGCATCCAAAACGGCATGCTGCGTATGGAGATGGGGAGCCAATTGGGTCCAGGCGGGTATTGGCAACTCAGTACAAACGTGTCTGAAGCATATAAAGACTCCAATTATTTCGGGGCGACGCTCATGCTGTCCAGCGAAAGCGTTATTCCGATGGGTGCACAAGGACGTATCCGCATACACGGTTATTGGTATAACACATTATTTGACACCGGCGACACACCCAACGGGTACGAAGGGACTGTCTGGGCTCAAGTCGCACTACGAAAGAACACGAATGGGACGCTAAAAGCGTTTGCCTACGCCGACGTCTCGCTCGATGCCTACTACGACACGTGGGACGAGTTATTGTTTCAGAACTTCACCAAACCGTTGCTCCTCGATACCCCGTATGTCGTGTCCATTGAGTTCGATGAGACGGCCAAAAAGTTGATTTTTACCTTTGACGGCGAAGTGATTGAATACAACATCACCTCGTCAATTTTTCCCGTCCCCCTGTACAACTATAAAGGTGCACTAGTTCGCATGCAGGACGGTCCGGGCACGGCGGTGGGGTATGCCGATAACATCAAGCTGGGCATGCCTTCGACGTTTAGCGATATCAACGCTCGCCAACATCTATACGTGCAGCCCTTGGCGGACAACTTGGTGGTGAGCGGTTGCAATGTCGCAGGTGATATGTTCTGTCCCTATCAACCGGTGACACGGGAGTCGCTGCCCATCGGGTTGCTGAAAGCAAGCGGCGCACCTGCCCCACCCCCGGCCACGGGCGCTGTGTTTAATGATGTCGGCGCATCAGATTTCGCGGCGAATTATATCGAGGCATTTGGTAATGCGGGGTTCACCCAAGGTTGTGACGCCGGCGGTGTCAATTACTGCCCTAAACAAGTCGTCAGCCATGTCGAACTGGCAATTCTGGCGTTAAGGACAAAATTCGGTTCTGGATATACCCCACCGGCGGCGACTGGCAATGTATTTGACGATGTGGCGGCATCCGACTATGGAGCGAGCTACATTGAAGATTTCTACAACCGAGGATTCGGTGGTGGCTGTGGCATCAAGCAATTCTGCCCGGATCAAGTGGTGAATTGGGAAGACTTCGCCGGGACGCTACATCACACATTCCCATAGTGAGAGGTCAGATGGCGGTCTGTTATCGACACATCAATACGAATGCGGGATTTCTGTCCAGTTTCATTGGTCACCTGAAAGATGCCGCGGACATATTGAACGATGAAATCCCAAACACGCGCCGCATTGGTGTGGGGCAAACTACTTGTGCTTAATGTTTACTGTCTGGAGGTGGTAGTGATGAAAAAACTAGTAACAGTGTTCGGCCTTTGGTTAGTTGCCGTTTTCGTTGCGGTCAATCCGGTGTCGGCTCAAGATATGTCATCGCCCGCGAATTCGTTAGTGGTTGATGACACTGGCGATGTCGGTGTCGGCACAGCGTCGCCTGAGGTGCCGGTGCATGTCGTTCGTAACCCGGCGAGTGCCACCAATCAGACCTTGTACAAGCTCGAGAACAACGGCGGGGTTCGGTTTGATCTGTTTAACAACAACCGTTTGGATTGGTTTTTCCAAAACGATCAGGACGGAACGTTCAAGATTTCCCGGATTGGATCGGGCGGTGCGGAA
>JAOTWM010000117.1 GCA_029862885.1 Gammaproteobacteria bacterium | reverse complement strand
GCAGAGATTGAGGCGTTTGGGGGTAAAGCGACGCCCTTAGCGGTTGACCTGTCTGATCGTGAGCAACTTCCTGAGGTTGCAAAACTTGCAGCGGACAAATTTGGTTCTATAGATATTTTGATTAATGCTGCAGGTGTCAATTTTCGGCAGCCGGCTGAAGAGATCACACTTGAGAGCTGGGATATTACACTCAATCTCAATTTGGCAGTGCCCTTTTTTCTCGCTCGTGAGTTTGTGCCGGCAATGAAGGCAGAAGGCTGGGGCCGGATCATAAACATTGCCTCTCTGCAGTCGAGCCGCGCTTTTCCAAATGGATTGGCATATGGCGCATCCAAGGCTGGCATCTCCCAGATGACACGCGCTATGGCTGAAGCCTGGTCACGGCATGGCATCACCTGCAACGCGATAGCGCCCGGCTTTTTTCCGACTGAGCTGACTGCTCCGGTGTATGAGAATCCCGAACTGTTGGGTATGTTGGCTGCCCAAACCGCTATTGGTCGCAATGGAGAGCTTTCGGATTTGGACGGATTGACTGTTTTTCTGGCCTCACCGGCTTCCGGCTACATCACCGGACAGGTTATCCATCTCGACGGCGGTTTCACAGCGAAGTAGGCAAGGAATAATATGAAAGCACTCGTATACACGGATACCCTTGAGATGCAGTATCGTGACGAACCGGATCCTGTTCCAGGCCCCGGTGAGGCACTCGTCAAGTTAGAAGCAGTCGGTATTTGTGGCTCTGATATGCATGCCTATCATGGACGAGATTCGCGGCGAATCCCGCCGCTGATACTCGGGCATGAGGCCGTAGGGGTAGTACAGAACGGTGCTCAACAGGGCAAGTATGTGGTACTCAATCCACTCATGACCTGCGGTACCTGTGACCCTTGCCAGGGTGGACGTTCCAACCTGTGTGCAGAAAGGGAGCTTATAGGCATGCGCCTCGCTGGCGCGTTTGCGCAGTACATCACTATACCCGAACGCAATCTGCTCGATATGCCCCAGGACATGGATCCTGTTATCGCCAGTCTTGCCGAGCCTGCAGCCACTGCACTGCATGCGATCTTTCTGGCGGAGAAGGTATTGCACCGACCTCTCTCCGAGTGTCGGGCATTGGTGTTGGGCGGCGGCTCAATCGGCGCATTTGCAGCGTTGATGCTGAAAGGCAAAGGTTGTATCGATGTCTACCTTGGCGATACCAATCCCCTGAGAAGACACACGGCAGAAACGCTGGGTTGCTGCAAGGTCTATGATCCCCTGGGCGATGAGCTGCCTGAGGAAAACAGCTTCGACTTGGTTATCGATGCTGTGGGCAGTGGTCGCACGCGGTCGGCATCGTGCAGCTTCGTTGAATCGGGTGGTGTCATTTCGCATGTTGGTCTGGAGGATAACGAGCCGGGTCTCGACACCCGCAGGATTACCCTTGAGGAAATCACCTTCTTGGGCAACTACACCTACAGTGCCGTTGATCTGCGCGCCGCCATTCAGGCCCTGTACGGTGGCGCTCTTGGCTCGCTTGACTGGGTGGAGAGACGCCCGCTCTCCGATGGCGCAGCAGCATTTCGTGAGATTCACGAAGGCAAGGCGGCTGCGCCGAAAATTGTTCTGCGACCACAAGCCCAGAGAGTTCTGACAAATTAAATTCCAATTCCATGCAGAATTGATGCGTGATGCGTTCTAACCCGGAGCGACGTCTGTTTCGCATTGCTACAAACAACACTGGCTTCAACCCAAATTTACCGCTTTAGGGTTGTGCGGTAACATAGAATCTATACTCCATAACTCTCGGTTGCCGCGGTCTTGCCGTTTCAAGCTCGGTCAACTTTTCGTGAATATCTTAAACGGGGTCGCCAAGGTGTGGGTTGAACCCCGCGCGTTCCTGCCTCGTCTGCGCCCATTGGTCGGCCATAGCTGACCACATCGGCGGTAAGAATCGCGGCCAGCCTTGCCCGAATACGAGGGCCTCTCTGCGGCCTGTGTAGCCCAACCGTTCCAGGAATCTTGGTTGCTTACTTTATACCTTGCATGCACTCCTTTGGATCAATGACACCCAAGCTTTTGACAATCTTGAAACAACCGTTGTTCGCCTGGGCGATGTACATGTTCATTCGAACGTGATGTTGACCGGGCACCATTTCAGCCGGACCACCCGGCCCCTCAGCGATCTTTGCATGGTCTAGTGCCTTGATTACATCTTCTTGAATTAACGAGCCTGCCTCTTTCACAGCAGCCTCCCAGAGCCTCAGACCTCGGTACATACCTGAACACGCACTACCAGCCGTGAACTTGGCACTGCCTGGATAGAGCTTGTCATACTGATTGATCAGTTCCTTACTGAATGGATCGCTGACTTCCTGGTAGTAGTCGAGACAACCGTACAGGCCCTCCACGTGTGCGGCTGGCACTAAGTTCAGGAAATTCTCGTCGAAGTACGTGCAGACCAGGTGTCCGCCTCGCTTCGTGAAGCCAGAGTTGTAAAGCCGCTCGAGGAATGGCGTGAGTCCAGGAGGAACGATTGTATTAAATACCACCTCTGCCCCACTCGACGTGATCTTGTCAATGGTCTTGCTATAGTCAGCGTGATCGAGGGGGAAATACTCCTCTCCGACTATCGCGCCACCGTTAGCCGTGGCAAGTTCACGGACCTTCTTGTTCATAATGTGTGGCCAAATATAGTCAGCTGATGGCAAGTAGAATTTTTTTGCTCCCGTTTGTTGCATCAGCCAGGGAATGAGAGGTTCAAGCTGCTGCGCTGGCACCGGGCCGGTACAGAAGATGAGCGGATCACATTCTTGTCCCTCGTACTGCTCCGGGTAAATGTAGAGCTTGTTGCCATTCACGACCGCAGGACCCTTGATAGCCTGCCTCGTGGAGCTAAAAATGCCTCCGAAGATCACATCGACTTGATCTTGTTGGACGAGCTTAGTCGCTTTGGCTTCCGCTACACTATCTGTAGTTGCACTGTCCTCAAGGTACAGATCTATCTGCTGCCCCAACAAGCCACCTTTTGCATTGATATTATTAATCACCATTTTGGCCACGTTCGCGTTGGCGATTCCCATGAACGAGAGTGCACCTGTCTGGTCCGTGATGACTCCCACTTTTATGGATGATTCTTTCATAGATTCTCTCCTCTCAAGACTGGTTATTGGTTAATAGACGTTGGCATTTGAAGCCTGTAGTCACACATTTGTCTTGGCTTGGCCTGACATGCCACTCGTCTTTAGAATGCATGCTCGCCCATATGGTATGTTTGTTGAAGCAGTTCGCCATGCCTAACGCGCGGCTTGAGCCGCGGCGGCCCATGACGACGTCGGCCGGGAGTTTCGCTCGGTCCAGTAGACACTTGCAGTTTTACGAGACGGCACTTTTATAGTCAACGGGTAAGCGATCGTTCAGCGCGAAATGCAGGCGCTGGTGGTTGTAGTACCGCATGTAGTGCCGGCGGAGCGCGATGGCTGGAAAGATTCGTACGGCAAGGTCTGTTGGATCGGAATGCCGACGACTGGATGGATGCAGGAGGTACGAGTCCATGGAAGGACGAGGCAGAACGAAGCAGGAGCCAGAGTCGAGAGCAACGCAGGGAGCAGTTATCGAGAACAGTTACCTGGCGACGGATGTAGCACTCGGGGGATCGATGGAACAACTATTGGGAGACTCGATGACGTGACGGGAATCTCAAATGTCGCGGGCGCAGGATGCGCGGGAGCGGCCACGTATCGCATAGCGGTGGGCCCGCGCGAAGGGGGCAAGGTGTTTACACTGCAGACAATTGCGTCTGCAGTCGGCTAGGCCCGTGGCATTGGTGCATCCTTGCACGTAATCGCGAGTATCGAAGACCCGGCGGCGATCAAGCAGATACTTGCTTGCCTTGAGAAAAAAACCGGATCAACAGCATTCAATCCATTAGCCGAGAGCAGGGCACTGCCACCAGCGGGTTGGTTCGGGTAGTCCAATATAATGACTCACCGCAAGTTACCGACTGCGGAAGTAGCGGCCGGATGTCGGCATGCCTGGTGGCCGACATTCGACGGGATTGACCGGTGGGAGGTGGCAATGTTGAGTGTGTCGGGGGGATTCAGTCGGCTTGCGGATGCTCAAGGGCCGGACGGCGTCGCAAGTTTCTGCTCCATATCAGGTGGAATAGTAAAATCGAGTGTTTAAATTTCCTATACTCCAACAAACTAGATTTTCGATGATGACATTGAGTAATTGGCGGGTCGGGGTGTGCGCGTTGATTTGGGTGATCAGTACGGGGGTGAACGCCGATACAGTGGAGGTCGAAATCGTCGGTGTCGAAGGCGAAATCTTCGAAAATGTGAAGTCGTATATTACATTCTTTCAGAAGACCGTAAAACTGGATGACAATTTACCTATTCTCACTAAGCGTCAGCTACCTCAAATTGATTTGTCTGTGCAACAAATTCAACGCGCCCACCGCTTAGCGCCTCAAGAAATTCGACAGGCGGTGAAACCGTTTGGCTATTACACACCAACTACGCGCCCTATCCTGCGTCGTACTGAAAAGGGTTGGCTGGCCCGTTATGAGATCGCGCTGGGACCACCTACCTTAGTCACCGATATCGAACTCAGCGTTACCGGCGAGGGTCGTGATGATGATGATATCAAGACTGCGTTATCGGCAACCGGTCTTGCCGTTGGACGACGTTTATCTCATCGCGACTACGAAATCACCAAGAAAACGTTATTAGAATCCGCACTTGCCAGTGGCTATCTCGATGCGCGCTTTGTCAGGAGCGAAATTCGCGTTCAAACCGAGCAACATCGTGCGGAGATCACTTTGATATTGAATACTGGGCCTCGATTTTATTTTGGGCCGGTGGTGTTCGATCAGACTATTCTGCGTTCCAATTTTATTAGACGTTTTTTGCCCTTTAGAACGGGTGATCCATTTGACTCATCGCAACTCATCAACTTGCAACTGAGTTTGGAAGATACCGAGTATTTCAGTGAAGTCGATATTGAGACCCAACGGCAGCAAACAATCGATCAGCACATTCCAATAGTCGTACATGCCACGCCGAACAAGCCAAGGCGTTACACAGCCGGTGCCGGTTTTGGCACCGACACAGGGCCACGAATTAGCATTGGAACACATTTTCGCCGAGTTAATCGTCGCGGTCATCGGTATCGCGCGGATTTACGTGTTTCGGCCATCAGTTCATCCATTCATTCCCAATACCAGGTTCCGATTCGTCATGTAACCACTGATCAGTTGGCGCTGACTGCCGCAGTGACGAGTGAGGATGTTGGCGATATCGCGACGGATCAACGGCTACTGGGTATCAGTCGTAATGAGCAGTGGCGTGGTTTTCAACGACAGTTGTATCTGAATTACGCCGAAGAGGATTTTGACATTGGTGTCGGCAATCAAACATCGGAATTTGTCATACCCGGAGGGTCATTATCACGACTGGTGGCAGATGACCCATTGTTTCCGCGTAAGGGATTCGGCTTGCATCTCGATCTGCATGGTGGATTAAATAGCCTCGGTGGCGAGACAAACTTTTTACAAGGTTTTGTGTCGCTGCGTTCGGTTTGGCCGCTGGGTGAAAAAACACGGTTACTGGTGCGTGGTGAATACGGTGCCACCAATGCCGGTAACTTTGCACTGCTGCCGCCATCACAGCGGCTCTTTGCCGGTGGGGATCGAAGTGTTCGTGGTTATGGGTACCAGCAATTGGCGCCGGTAAATACTGACGGCGACACGATTGGCGGGAAATTCCTGGTCACCTCCAGCATTGAAGTGGATTATTTAATTCGTGGCAACTACGGTGCCGCTGTGTTTCTTGATGCGGGCAATGCCGATGATGACCCGACCCCCACGCTCAAGAAAGGGACTGGCGTCGGTATGCGTTACCGTTCGCCCATCGGCATGATACGACTGGATTTGGCGCATCCGTTAGATGACGACACAGGCGTGCGTCTACATGTGAGTATCGGCAACGAATTATGATCAAGGCTTTGTTGCGTACCGGCCTGAGTGTATTGATCGTGCTGGGTCTGTTGGTGGGCAGTCTATTTTTTCTGGCCAACACGGAACCCGGCACACGAATACTGTGGCAGATCATGCACGTAGTCCTCGATGACGCAGCCGATATCGGTACAGTGACCGGACGCTTACGTGGCCCATTGGCGATAAGCGAAATCAATGTCACAAGTGAATCCATGCAAGTTCGTATTGGCCAAGTACGACTCAATTGGGATTTGACTCAACTCTTTAAGGGCGCCTTAGTAATTGAAGAACTCGCCCTCAAGGATGTCAGTTACACACGCATCGGGGACCGCGACTCAACCAATTCATCATCCCAATTTCAACGCCTGAAGTTGCCGTTTTTGCTGCAAGTGCGGCAAGTCAGCATTCAGTCGGTGGACATTTATTCCACACCTGATGCGATTCCTTTTCGCATTGATGAAGCAAGCGCCGTGGTGAACACCACGCAAAACTGGATCGATGTGGCACAATTGTCCATCCAAGCTCCCACGGGGGCGGTCACTGGAACTAGCCGACTTGGTTTGTCAAACGATTATCCCGTGACCGGTAAGATCGATTGGCAGGTGCAACCGGCAACATTAGCCGCCGCGGTTGGCAGCGTCGCCCTCAGTGGAACCGTGAACCGCCTTACTGCTGATGTAAATGCAAAAAATCCCTATCCAGTTGATGCACGTTTCGTGCTAAGCGATTTGTTGTCAGAGCCTCACTACGAATTTGCAATTCATACCAAAGAACTATCCTTGGCGGCTATTAGCAGCGACTGGCCCCCAGCCCGAATATCAGGCCGCATTGATGGACGTAAGATCCCAGCGGACGATGCAACAGTACTGCATACAGAGATAACAGCAACAGGTTTAGCACAACTTGGATCGATCATGGCCAAGGCCGACGCACGCATTGGCGATAATGAACTAGTACTAATCGATCTAGTATTGGACGCGCCCGATTATCCTGTGCGGGTGAATGCGGGTGGACGAATCGACTTGACAAACGATTCACCCGTCTTGGATTTGAAAACGACGTGGCATGATTTGCGTTGGCCATTACAAGGGGACGCATTGCTAACCAGTCGGATGAGCCGCCTTGATATCCAAGGACCATTACTACGACCGTCATTTGTACTGCAAGCGGAAGTCGATGGACCCCTGCAGTCGATGTTGGTGGACGCTACCGCGGAACTTGATCGATCCAGCGACCAGCTCAGGGTGCGATTGGATGCCCGTGCACACCAACTGCGTTGGCCGTTGGATGGTAAAGCGATCATCGACAATGCGAGTGCTGAACTGCAGTTAGCAGGCACATTGCCAGAACTCGATAGCCAATTCCAAATCCGTCTTGCAAATCGTACCGACGCTCCAACGATCAACGGCACTGGCCGATTGGATTTTTCGGACTTAACACTACCAATTGTAGAGATTGGCGCTAAATGGACTGCGATGCGATGGCCATTGAACACTGCTGAAACAATGGTTCGAAGTGATAACGGCACTGTTAATGTTACCGGCGCGCCGAACGATTTGGCAGTGCGCTTCGAGGCCAAGGTCGATGACAAAGGTCAGATAAGCGGCACTGTCAAGTATGCCAATGACGTAACGGAAATTGCTGCACAATGGGATCAGTTAACATGGTTGCATTGGCGACAACCACTGCATAGCGAACGGGGTGTTGTGCAGTTGAAAGGAAAACCGAGTGACTATCGACTACAACTCGATACGGTTTTGGCCAGCAGCGACAAACAAGGCAAGTTGTCCACTGAAGCGCATGGCAATTTATCCTCACTCACACTTGATGATATCAATCTTCAGATCTTACAGGGTGCGATAACTGGCAGTGGCGAATTGGCGTGGAAACCCGACATACAAGCGAACATTACGCTAACCGGCCGGGACCTCAATCCAGCGACATGGTGGGCGGAGTGGCCCGGTCTTCTCAATGGTAATTTGGATGGCGTGGCAAGCCTCGTTGGTGAAAAACTGTTCATCAACCGACTCGAACTGAATGCCGATGGCCAGCTACGCGATTACCCTCTGCAATTAACTACCAAGGGAAGGTGGCAAGCTAACAGCGCGCATATCGAGAGCTTGCAACTAGAATCGGCACAGTCCCGGCTACAGGCACAGGGCAGCGTTGGCAAAATATTGGCATTGCAGTGGCAAGTTGACAGTGAAGATTTACGCGCATTGCATCCACAAGCAAGCGGGATAATTAAGGGATCGGGATCGTTAGCGGGTTCGGTAGATCGGCCGCAGCTAAAAGCGACACTGGAAGGACGTGAGCTTGAGTACCAGAATCATTCGCTCGAACATTTGAAACTGGACACGCTCATCGACATTACCGACCAACAGATTTCCCATATGTCGGTCGCGTTCGAAAACGCCCGGTTGGCTGGAGTCGAGATTCAACGCGCAAGGATAAATGCAGATGGTGTCACGGCTAGCCACAATATTGTGCTTGATGCGCAGTCATCGCAGGGTGCGCTCGATCTCAACATTGTTGGCAAATTCGATAACAAAAAATCTCAGTGGCTTTTTGATATTACCGATGCAGACCTAAATACAACAGAATTTGGTATATGGAAATTATTGTCCAACACCAATGGTCGCTTTGAAGATGGTGCAGCGGAATTATCGGCAACCTGCTTTGGCAGCGGTAACGCCGAGATTTGCCTTGGGGGATTAAGAAAAGATCAAAACGTGAAGGCGTCGTTGGATGTAAAACACCTATCCTTAGCAATGTTGTCACCATGGTTGCCGGAGGACGTCATGGTCGAAGGCCTTATCGATGGCGCTGGGAATTTTGAGTGGGAAGGGCCAACAAGACTATCCGGTGAATTAGATTTACGCACTAGTAGTGGTCAGATTCTTGTCACCCAGGATGACACCGGTTCGGATTCACCCGAACGTATTCTGGTATTTGAACCCGGTACCGCAAACATCGGACTGAAAGACAATGAAATAATATTGAACATTCATCTGCCGCTGCCGGGCGAGGACAGCATCCAGGGCCGGGCCCGTATCGCTGCTGAGGATAACGAATGGACACAACGATCATTGGACGCGGAGCTAAAAATGGGTATTGTTGATATTGTGTTCTTGGCGCCGTTAACGCCAGAAATTGAACGATTGACCGGAAGTTTACAAGGGGACATGCGTATCAGCGGCAGCGTACAGAATCCAGTTTACCATGGCCAAATACTTTGGAAAAACGGAGTTGTTGAACTACTCGGCCCGGGTATCGCAATTGACAACATCAATGCGCAAATATCCGGCAACCCACAGGCCGGTATGGATCTGAAAGCCAGCGCCCGCTCCGGCGACGGTCATCTGACTGTCGAGGGGCAAGTGAATTTTGCATCGGGCCAACCGGTGGTGGATATCTCCATAGGCGGTGATGATTTCCGAGTCATGAATACACCGCAGGCGATTATCAACGCGTCACCAGATTTACGACTCAGTGTCGATAAAGATCAAATTCGTTTACGTGGCGACCTGTCGATACCCAACGCCCAAATCACATTACGGGAAATTCCACAATCCGCGATTAGGGTTTCAGGCGATGAAATTTTAGTCGATAAGAATATGCCAGCGACCCCTGCACCGAAACTGCGTAAGCTCGATGCACAAGTACGAACCAAATTAGGGGACGATGTCACATTTAATGGTTTTGGTCTAAGCGGACGTTTAGGCGGTGAAGTGGTATCAAGCGAGGGAGATGGACAAGCCACTACAGTACAGGGAGAGATTGTAATTCTCGACGGGAGTTATCGGGCATACGGACAAAATTTGACTATCGAGACTGGACGTCTACTGTTTTCCGGCGCTGGTATTACCAAGCCAATAGTGGACCTGCGTGCCACACGACAACCCACTCCAGATATTCGCGTTGGCGTACAGGCCCGGGGGATCTTGCAAAAACCCGTGTTCACTTTATTCTCAGAACCCACCATGACAGAACGTAATCAACTCTCGTATTTACTATTAGGCCGACCCGCGGACACGGCTTCGGGAAGCGAACGCGCCGCCCTGGCGGAAGCCGCATTGGCCATCGGGCTGAAGCGTGCAGGCGGTATCACCGATAAAATTAGTCAACAATTTGGCTTGGATAATTTAGGTTTGGAAACGCAGCCGGGTAGCACATCCGAACAAACGGTTTTTGTCATTGGTAAGTATCTCGCGCCACGATTGTACGTTAGCTATGGCATCGGGTTATTTGAACCGATTAATACCCTGCGCTTCCAATATTCGATCGACCAACACTGGAAACTGACGACGGAATCGTCAGGTAAAGCGAGTGGTGGAGACATTAATTATTCAGTTGAACGTGGTGAGTAGATTGCACCGCCAATAACTTGGATCGAATTTCGCTTGAAATGAACTTTTCATAAAGTCGATATGTCGACCAATCCAAAACCTATCCGCACCCATTGCTGGTTGCGATTGGGCGTTACCCTGCTCGTGGTTGAAATCCTCTGCTTAGTTGGTGCGAACGCGTTTTTGTATTTTTCGATTGCAAAAGATCTAATCAACCGTCGACCGGTACGAATAGATATCGAGTAGGATTCGGCCTGAACAGTGGTGCGTGGCTCGGTGCATGCCGCTAATTTACGTTTTCGGGACCAGACCGGATGCATACAAAGCTGTAGCGAGGTGGACACGGTAACTGGACCGTGCGCTCCGTCATCGCTTTGTCAACGTACATTTCGTACGCACATGCTGTTCCTGGATGGTGTGTATGTCGATGGCGCCAACGGGACGGGGGGCAAACAATTGGTAGCTCGCTGCGCGTCACGGGCCGTCGGGAACCGTCTAATTGGCCTGAAACCTCTGCTACGTAATGGTTTCGGCCGATTTTCTCCGATTTAACGGGGCGCAACCCCAAATTCCCGGCCCGAATCAAAATATTAGACTATCCTTAAGATGGGTAAATCAATTTTGATTGCAGCCCCACCTACGGCACGGCGAAATCGTGGGTAGTTGCTGTCAAGTATAGAAAATCTTAAAGCTGTGAAACAGAAGGTTTCAGTGAACGAGCTGCGTGAGGGGATGTACGTGTCGGAGCTCGACCGTCCTTGGAGCGAAGTCGGATTTGAACCGCCTTTCGAACTCCAAGGATTCACTATTGCTTCCCGAGAGGAGATCGAAACAGTTCAAAGGAAATGTGAATTCGTTTATATAGATGTACCGGATTGCGTGAATGCCGAAAATGGGAACAATGCCGGCGCGAAATCGTTTACCCCACAAATCGTCGAACGCACCGGAGAATTACGAAACGTTCGTTATATTCAATCGCAAAAATATCAAAAAAAGCAATTCGACAAAGATCTCGACGACAAACAGCAACGGTTTGAATCAAGCCCCCGGGGCATTAAGAAATGGTTTTCTTTCGGTCGAGGAAAAAATTATCAATCTGCCAAGGATTCTCCGGTTGTGGAGAGCTGTTATTATGAATCCGAATCGGCTGCGCTCAAGATCCGTTACGACGGAAACATCGAATTCCGCGACGAGGAGCAGCACCTCATAAACGGACCTCCGTCCGAGATTCTTTCACTTCACCTGCGAGCAGCAACGCCCAATCGGCGAGAGACCGACAAGGATCAATCAGGTTATGAAGATCAGTCCTCGGTCCAAGAAGAGATCGCCATCGCCCGTGATATCTTAGAAGACGCACAAGGAGTATATGCCAGGGTCGTCCAAGATATCCGAGCGGGGCGGTCTATTGACGCAGCCAAGGTTCAGCATACTGTTGGGCAACTAGTCGCAAGTGTTATCCGCAATCCGGACGCACTTAGTTGGCTCGTTCGGTTAAAGGATCGCAATGTTTCCACGTATTTCCATTCCGTGGCTGTTTCCATCTTGTCGCTAACGATAGGCCGTCATTTGGGACTGCCAGAAGAAGCTCTAAACTCGCTCGGAACAGGCACCTTGTTACAGGATGTTGGCATAACCCGCATTCCCAGGGAGGTGTTGAACAAGTGTGGTGAACTCAATTTGAAGGAGCGATCTCTTGTTTGTCGGCACGTAGACGCAGCAACAGAAATGCTCGATCGTCAGGATTTTTCTGTCGACGTCATGGATATTGTTCAATCCCATCACGAACGTCATGACGGCAGCGGATATCCCCACGGACTATCGGGGAATCTGATTACCCCGTTCAGTACAATCGCAGGCATGGCAGACACCTATGAAGCATTAGTAAGCCTTCGTCCTCATCGCCAAGCCCTGACTTCGTTTGATGCCTTGACGTCGATGTACGGGTTGGGTGACAAATGGTTCCCCAAGGCAATGATCGAGCAGTTAATAGAATGCGTAGGACTCTTTGGCCTCGGAAGCTTTGTACTACTTAATACCGGGCATATTGGTATTGTAGTGAGTCGTAACCGCATTCAACAACTCAGGCCGAAGGTACTGCTATTATTGGATGAACGGGGCAGGAAAATCGGCGATGAGTCGATCGACCTGGCGACTCAGCCAATAGGAGATGATTCAGTTCCGTGGAAAATATTAGGAGTCGTTGATCCAGAAGAACATGGCTTAAATCCCCGAGACTTTTTTGTTTGAATGGCAGCAGACCTTTAGCACTGCGTGTAGTAAGTGTAAAGCGCCTGTTTGTTAACCGGCGCCGGGTCTCGACGCCGATCGGCCCGCTAAGTCGCTGAAATGTATGGAAACGACTGGGTCAAACTTCGATGCTTGTTGACAGCTCAAGGGCCGAACGGTGTCGCGAGCTTCTGCTCGTTATCTGGCGAAATAGTAAAATTGGGTGTTTGTATTTCCTATGCCCGACCGAACGAGATTATCATTCGGCCGCATGTGGGGCTGCGGGGATTAGATCCCTAAGTAAGTCTGACGGACGTTATCATCTTCGCGCAATTCTGAAGCTCTGCCC
>JAOTWM010000597.1 GCA_029862885.1 Gammaproteobacteria bacterium | reverse complement strand
TTACTTTTCCAATGCGCGCGCTGACCTCGCGGACAACGGCGTGTTCGTGCTCGATGTCCACGGTGGCCCGGAAAGCATGGAACATATGAAAGAGGAAACCAAGATCGACGAAGGTTTTACCTACGTATGGGACCAGGACTTCTTTTCGCCGGTGACCCACGAGGCCCGTCTATTTATTCATTTTAAATTTAAAGACGGTACGCGCATGAAGCGGGCGTTTCGGTACGAATGGCGACTGTGGACAATCCCCGAGCTTACCGAGATTCTTACAGAGGCCGGATTCTCGCAAGTGGATTGCTATTGGGAGGGCACCGACAAAGACGGAGAGTCCGGCAACGGCGTGTTTCGAAAAACCCGTTATGGCGAGAACGACCTGTCCTGGGTATCGTATTTAGTAGCTCTGAAGTAGCAAGAGTACTCGTGCGCGCTGCCACCCATTATCGTGATCTGCCGGCGTTCCGCAACGACACGACATGAAGCCGCTGCCGATTGGTCTGACACTGAGCGACGGCATCCCCCAGCAGGCGCGGGCAAATCACCGCATTCCACAAATTTTTCTGCCCGTTGAGATCGATGGCAGACACTATATGGATGCTGGATTATCGAAATATTTACCGTAGAAAGGATGCGTCGAGCAGTTTACCATCTGTGTCCACAGCTTGCCGGAATCGACGAGATCACCGAGCCAGTTGTTGCGACTGATGATGCACACAACCACTGGAGTGCGCGACAAAACTCGGACACCTCGATAGGCCACGCGGATCTTATTTTGGCTGCCGACGGTGGCGCGTTTGGCGTGTTCGACTTTGGTAATGCGGAGGCCTTGATGGAGACTGGGTGCGACACCACGATCCAATGCCTTAGCCCGAAATCCCCTGAAGTCCGAACCCTTCATGAATTATCCGGACTAGCACCATGAGTTTTTGTTGGGAATTACCGTACCCGTCACAGCGCGCGCCGGTTTGCGCCCATAATATCGTAGCTGCATCGCAACCGTTGGCCGCGCAGGCCGGGATCGGTATGTTAGTACGTGGCGGTAACGCGGTTGATGCCGCCATTGCCAGTGCCATCGCATTGACCGTGGTCGAGCCCAACATGAACGGAATCGGCAGCGATGCATTCGCAATCGTCTGGGATGGCGCGCAGTTACACGGTCTCAATGCGTCGGGCCGATCCCCAAAGCACTTGCAGGTGCATGGGTTACTGGCACGACCGGAGATGCCGGATTACGGCTGGCCAACGGTAACGGTGCCAGGCGCCGTAAGCGCCTGGGTAGCGTTGTCCGAGCGCTTCGGGAAACTGCCATTCGATGCATTATTCGAGCCCGCAATTCGATACGCGTTCGACGGATTTATCGTTTCCCCAGTGGTGGCTGCGCGCTGGAGCGAGGCCGTTTCGATTTATCAGGACTATCCGGATTTCGCTGCTGCGTTTTTACCGCTTGGACGAGCGCCGAAGGCGGGCGAATTATTCCGCTCGGCCGATCATGCCGCCACCCTGAGCGCGATCGCCGCAAGCAAAGGCGAGGCATTTTATCGCGGCGAACTCGGCGCTCGAATCGCTGCCCATGCACGTGACAACGGTGCCGCGCTGGACAGCGGGGACCTCGCAGCTCACAGTGTGGAGTGGGTCGAATGCATCAGCCGCCGTTATCGCGATGTCGATGTTCACGAGTTGCCGCCGAATGGCCAAGGCTTGGCGACGTTGATTGCACTCGGCGTACTGCAATACCGCGGCATTATCGATTACCCGTTGGACTCGGCGGATTCGATTCATTTGCAACTGGAAGCAATGAAAATCGGATTTGCGGAAGCGCATCGGCATGTGGCCGACCCCACGACCATGCAGGTGCGTAGCGACGCATTGTTGGACGATGCATTTTTACGACGCCGTGCCGACGAGATACACATGAACCGCGCGGGACATTACGAGTCTAAGGTCGAATCCGATTCCGGCACCGTGTATCTTAGCTGCGCCGATCGTAGCGGCATGATGGTGTCATTTATCCAATCCAACTACGAAGGGTTTGGATCTGGAATTGTCGTGCCCGGCACCGGCATTAGTCTGCAAAATCGCGGCGCGTGTTTCAGTACCGACCCGGCGCATCCCAATGTCGTAGCGCCAGGTAAACGACCGTTTCACACAATCATTCCCGCGATGGCCAGCAGACACGGCAACGCCATACTGAGTTTCGGAGTGATGGGTGGCCACATGCAACCGCAAGGGCACGTGCAAATGATTCTGCGCATTTTCGATCACCAGCAGAATCCGCAAACCGCAGCCGATGCGCCGCGCTGGCACGTCAACAAGAACTTTGAAATCGCGTTGGAGAAGGGTCTACCAGCCGAAGTCCGCGCTGAGTTGACCCAACGCGGTCATCGCTGGATTGCGGATTCCGACGTGTCAGTGGGTTTATTTGGTGGCGCACAATTAATCCACCGGCTCGATGACGGCTACTGCGCCGGTTCCGATTCGCGCAAGGACGGGCAAGCCGTCGGTTACTGAACATCTGCTCAGGTCGCCGCAGCGATTACCTGCGGCCCGCAGTTTTCAGGGACGACGCGTTAGTAGCCGGTTAGCTCCACGTATCCGGTTCCCACTGTCGTGCCAGACTCCAACACCCGTACCGCCCCTTCCCAATAACGAAACGCCCCGGTGAGTTCCTGGGCATCGAGGGTCGGCTCCAACGCGACATCGATACGATGGCGGGGCACACGCAATCGCCATCGCACTGGATAGCGGGTTCCGGTCGTCGGGCTTCGCCACTCGTCCAACACCGTCAATGCGATGTCACCGGCCGCGATTGCGGTACTTACACCGTCCTGCTCGACCCATACCCCGGCGCTGGTGGCGGCAACCCCGCCATCGACGGTGCGCAGCCGGTAGTACATAAGCTCAGTGCCATTGGCAAACTGTA
>JAOTWM010000596.1 GCA_029862885.1 Gammaproteobacteria bacterium | reverse complement strand
CGAAAGACATCCGCATCTTCGAGGCGAATTTCGCGCACAATGTTGACATTGCGCGCCAATGTGGCTGCGACAAAGAGCTGCGCAAAGTTTTCATGTCGCTTATTTGAATAGATGAGGAAGACAGTACGAGACGCGGTACCCACCATGCTTCCGAAATGAATTCCGGGTGTGACAATCTCCTAAGACTGTGTCCCGGGGCCTGCCGAGTGTGTCCAAGATATATTTTCTAGCGAGGGTCGATAATCAAACAGTCAACCCCGGAAATGTTCTCCGCAAGGTTGTGCAATTATTTGACTACAATCGTTTTAAATCCATACATCTCGACCAGCTTTATGTTGCCGACTCGATTTTCCAAAAGTTTACGGATCTTTTTCTCGAACAGACTTATTACCTGTTCGTGCATTAGTACTGTTGTTAACATTAGCTTATTACCCGAGTAAGCGAATGGGGCTAGCTTTGCATTGGCGAAAAACATATAACGGGCCACTCCTTGATGCACGCCGGGCCAGTGGGGGTGATAGTAGTCATCCACAAACACAACTCCTCCGTGAGCCAAGGCTAGCGCCGCAATTTGCATGTCGTTGAAGGCATGCTCACTTGTGTGACCACCGTCTATCGAAAACAACCGGGCTCGAGGTGATGATAGGTTTTTTGCTGTAAAATATGGATCAATTAACAGGGAATCAATTTGATGAATATCGGGCGGTGCAGCAGACTGCGAGTAAGTCGCGAAATTACGTTGAAATGTTTCTTGGTCTGCACCAACGCCTGAGCCATCGATATTCAACTCCTGTTCTTCGAAGATGTCGATTGCGGAGGCTGGTTCACCCGGTCTTCTGAGACAATCTAAGGCCAAAAAAAATCGGCCATGATAAACTCCGATCTCTACGATACGTCCCAGCAAATTTAATTCGTCGTGAATTTCCTGAATGCATCGAAGCGAAGAAAAGATTAGTGGATCAACCCAGCCTTTGACTTCCCTAAATCCTGTTTCAAAATATGTCCTCAGAAGGTCGTCCCAAGTGCCCCGAGTCTGCAATGCTTTGGTCAGATCGTTCATGCTGATTTACCTATAGAACGGATGCGCTAAAGGCATTGAGGTTCTCACGATAGATGTAGGATTTGGTCATTGGACTTGTCGAGCTATCAATGCCAACACATCATAGGATCGTTTAGGAGTTTACTTAATCCTACAGAAGGCTGCACGGCGTTGGGTATCTCATCCGTATGGGCTTCGCGCTGCGTAGTGGCGGGTTATTCTTGGCACAACTTATTGCAATAATACGTACTTCGTCTCGCTGAGAGAGTGTGGGAGTTCGGGGTCGGGGTTATGCGTGGGAACTATCTGGGCCATCCGAAAGGATAGTGAAATCACGAATGATTTTCATCTTCACCTTGTACGTGCGAAATTTTACGCGTCTCGTTCGGAGATCAAAATGGGGGTTGTCTCAGGCGATTGCGTCGAAAATTAATGCAAACGCCATTTGCTTGTTGACGCAGCTAGCAACGTAACCCGGTCATACAGAAAACCCACATGCACGTGCTTAAACGTTCTCAGGGGTGGACACGGTACGACTGTTATATTCGAATATCAGTATTCGGACGCTGCTAGGATATGATGTAAGTTTCGAACACGGACGCTTTTCTAAATTTCTCTAAAACCATCATCAGCCTCGTCCAAAGCCAGTTTAGAGCACTACTCGTCGCTTTGCCAAACGCTCATGAGAAACAAACCCTGATTTCCATGAAGCTGGTATCGCACAATTGCGAATAGTCTCCGATATTTTCTCGCGTCGTATGTGCCGACCCAAGAATCCCGTTCTTCGACGGGAAGCACGGATGCGCTTGGCACATAACGCTCGAATGCGCGTCGTTACAGAGCGGCGCCCACCTACGGTTGTTCGTTTCGAAATCTTTATCATTCTGTGGCGCAGTTGTGTGGATGTCATAGCGTTGGGATGAGGGCCTCCACGTGGATCAGCACAGCTTCAGTTCATGTGTGAAAAGATACCCGTCGTTGGCGAACCATTGCTGTTTAATTCCGTTATTACTGGAATTCGGGTTGCCACGAACTTAGATCAAGGGACCAGTTGTCCTTGAGTTGGTCGATGTCTGGCCGATAGGCTTTGCGCAGGGCGTGGATTTCGCTGGCAGTCGCGATCTGCCTCCCGTTTCGATCGAAAGCTCCCCGTTTATTACGAGTAAAACCGGTGCCAGCGTAAACTCTTTTTGAAATTAGATAATTGCCAGCATTTGGATCGGCACCCAAAAACCTGAGAAGATCACATCTCTGGTTTGAGTCACTAAAAAAACTCTCATATGTTGTAATAAAAAAATTCTCTCGCAAAAAGGCCTCGCGCCAACGGGCAAGATGTGCGCTATAGAAACCCGTATGCACGATGCCGTACAGGGTCCAGTGTTTCGACAGTGGCTCGCCTATCATAATACGCTGCTGTTTCCGATGATGAATATAGGCCGAGAGGGCTCGCTCTATTGGATTGCGTAAGATAGCAACGATTTTAACATCCCCCCCAAGAGCGGCCCTGACTCGATTCGGTACCATGTGGCGAAACACTTCCGGTCCGCCCCATTCAGCATGCTTTGAGGAAACCCATAAGTAGTTTGGTGTAACCTCGCCGATTGCAATCTCTCCAGAGACATGACTAAAGTATTCACTATATCCCTCAATTCCTAGATTTCTATACCGCCTCCGGTTGTCGAAGTATGACAATTCCTTAAGGCATGCAGGAACATAGACATCAGGGCGACTGAGCAAGAACTGATGCAGCCATGTGGTGCCTGACTTCTGCGCTCCAATGACGAGAAAATTTGGGAGTTGCATGATACGGAAAGCCTCACGCTGGTCGGCAACTTGGCTGAAGTCTATGGGGGGTCGAAATCTTTTTCATCCAATCGTGC
>JAOTWM010000595.1 GCA_029862885.1 Gammaproteobacteria bacterium | reverse complement strand
ATGTAAAACCAAATCAGAGTTTCCTGGTTTCAAAGTCTTCCAGCGACTCCTCAGCTTAACTTTATGAAAATAAATTTGATGCTGATCACTATCTCCCGGCATCCGCGGTGCTGTAATAATCATATTTATACTCACGCAAAGATATTTTTTTGATGAACAGGAATGAACTTCGGTCGGATGAGACAAATTGCACAACTTTACCGTGCCAGCCATGGGTGGCACGACATTCAGAAATTGCTCGACCAATAGGAAAAGATGTATATTCTTCCTGTTCTTTGCGTACCGATTCCATCAATATTTTTCACGATGCGTTCAATTACACATCCCGCACTTTAAAAGAGAGTTTACTCATGCGATCACTGATACTTGCATTGTCATTCTTTGTTGGCACCGTTGCCGCAGAATCAATAACCGTTTACAAGTCACCTACCTGCGGCTGTTGTACCGAATGGGTCAAGATCATGGAGTCAAAAGGCCACGAGGTTAAGGTGGAGCACCCCTCTAATCTGCAAGCTACTAAAGCTGACCTGGGCGTTCCGAAGCGATTAGGCTCTTGTCACACTGCCGTGATCGATGGTTACCTGTTTGAAGGTCATATCCCGGAGCAGGATATTGTCAGATTTTTAGCAAAACCGCCGGCGGGCGCGAAGGGTCTGGCAGTACCTGGTATGCCGCAGATGTCACCTGGCATGGCGCCTCCGGGCAAAGCATATTCTGGATTTAAAGTGATCGGTTTTGATGAAAACGGTAAACTTTCGCTGGTCAATCAATACTGAAATGATCGCAGTCATCAAGCTACTCATCTGGCTTGGCACCACTATTGGCACTTTGGCAATGGCTCAAGCGCCCGGCTCCGGACGAGACCTGTACCTCACCGCCGGCGGGTATGGCTGTGGCGTCTGCCATGGACCAGTAGCAAATGGCAACGGCCAGGCAGGTGGGGCCATTCGAGGCGCAACTCGGGAAGCTTTCGATAAAGCGTTGGCGGAGCAACCGACCATGCAATTGTTGGGCAATGCGCTCAGCCTGGAGAACATAGCCGACCTCTCCCGTTACGTCGAGTCACTGGGGCAAATACCACTGCTGGAATTAGTGTATACCGACCTGGGATGGAGCATCACACAGGAACCCGTTGCTAAAGGTCAAACCGTGCAAATGGTGGTATTTAACGACAGTTTTGATGACCTTGCGTTAGATCTGCAAGCCTTTGGTTTTGCGCCGAGCACAATTTCCCCGATGGATACACTGGTATTGGAATGGATAGCCGAAGCAGGGACATTCTTGCTGCCCGATAACGGGCTATTGGTCGTGCCCGCAGAAGTTAAATAATAAAATCTGGGTGTCCACCAGATTTGGGCAAGACCAAGACCAGTTCTCGGCAACCGATGCGTACAATCTGAGTGTCTGCTGTTTTTTGGAATTTGCGCACGACGGGGCACCATAACTGAAATAGAGTGCATCGAAATTACGCTTTCACGGGCGAAGATTTCTGCAAGGTCGCGATTATCCCGGCGATGACAATCGCCACGATTCCCATCGCTACCAGCGGTTGCGGGACCTCGGAAAATAGCAGGAATCCCCAGATTACGGCGAAGGCCACGTAAGCGAAATCGAAGATCGCGACAATCGAAGACGGCGCTTTCTGGTAGGCAAACGCGGCGCTGACGCTGCCGACCAGGATCGCGACTGCGAGTATTGCCATGATGCGCCATTGGTCGAGCCACATGGGTCTCCAGGCGCCGAGCAGGAAAGGGTTGCTGTCGACGGTTTCAGTGCCCGGGTTCCACAGGTACAGCACCAACGACGCTGCCGCGCCGGCGCCAAAGAAGGCGACGTTGAGCCAGAGCCCGAGCACCGTTGGTTTTTCGTAGCGACACTTGCTGCGAGTCAGGATCATGGCGCCGGCGTAACAGACCGCCGCCAGGAGCGGCAGCAATGCGTAAGCGTTGAAGTCGTCGGCCTGGGGTTGCAGGATCAGCAGCGTGCCGATGAAGCCGAGCAGGAGCGCGAACCAGCCTCTGGCGGTTATGCTTTCACCCAGGAAGATGGCAGCAAACAGGGTGATGAATATCGGCAGGGTGTAATAAGCCGCGGCGGCGGTGGCAAGTTCGATATGCGGTAACGCGGCGAAATAGAAAATCCACATCAGCACCAGGAGCAGGCTGCGCAGCAGTGTCCAGCGCGGTTGCTCGGGTTTGATCGATACCGCGCAGCTTTGAAGGCGCACGAAATAAATCAGAAACGGGATCACGATGACCGAGCGCATGACGAATATCTGCCAGATTACGAAGCTCGTGCTTTGCTGCCTGATCAGCGCGTCGCCCAGCGACAGGGCAAAACAGGCGCCGAGAATTGCGCTGACGGCGAGTTTCAGATTGTCGCGCGCGGCCGGTTCCACGGGATTCCTTTGCAGAATAGATAGGGATGACCAATAGTCTGTATTAAACCTTGTTGCAAGGCTAGCGTTTATCTTGTGAACAGGCGGCGGCATGGCTATGATGCTGGGTCTAGAACTTAAGCTTTGCGAGGTTTCTCATGAAAGTGTGTGTACTTGGCGCCGCAGGTGGAATCGGCCAGCCGTTATCCCTGTTACTCAAGCTGCAGCTTCCCGCCGGCAGTGAATTGTCGCTCTACGACGTCGCGCCCTTTACCCCCGGGGTTGCGGTCGATTTGAGCCATATCCCGACCGATGTCAGTGTCACCGGTTACGTCGGCGACGATGTCGAAGCCGCGATGCGGGATGCCGACATTGTCGTCATTCCGGCCGGCGTACCGCGCAAGCCGGGCATGACCCGCGACGACCTGTTCAGCGTGAACGCCGGTATCGTCAAGAAACTGGTCGGCGCCGGTGCCAAAGCCTGCCCCAAAGCCTGTTTTGCGATCGTCACCAACCCGGTTAACTCGACCGTGCCGATTGCGGCC
>JAOTWM010000116.1 GCA_029862885.1 Gammaproteobacteria bacterium | reverse complement strand
AACGCGCAACCAATTCCGATTAGAAATCGCCCGATATAGGCCGTGCCGAGCGTCTCCGCTCCCGCAAAAATATAGCTACCCGCCGCGACAGTCAGACACGCGACTGCCAGTAGCCAACGCGTGCCCAACGCATCCAACATGGCTCCGATCGGAATTTGCATCGCTGCGTAGATATACAGGTAGATGGCGGAAAGATTGCCCAACAACGCGGCGCCTACCGCAAATTCACGCATCAATTCGTTTACCATCACTGCGGGCGATACCCGTAGCAAAAAACCGTAGCCAAAAAACAGACACGCCAACCCGACTGCGGCAACGCCTCGTAGATCGGATCCAAAAACGCTAGCCCGCATCGGGGGCCCCCAAACCATTGATGCGCGTCTGTCGATCATTCGGAAACACCATTGCAATTTGCGACCCAAACCGCCCGTGCAAATCACATTGGACCATGATAATTTGCCAGACACCGAAGTAACAATCGGAATGCCGCGAGCCGCGCGGTAACCTCATATATCATCGACCCATGAATAATCGTAATTCATCGTTGTTAGAGCCGAGGCATTATGCCGGCGTTCAACGCCCAATGCAGCATGCCGAAACTTTACCCCCCGGTGTATACGCTGACGAGGAATTCTACCGCTGGGAGGTCGCACGGATCTTTAGCGGAGGATGGCATTGCGTAGGACATGTTGGGCAACTGCCAGAGACGGGCGATTATCGTGCGTTCGAAATCGTGGGTGTGCCGCTTATTTTGGTACGCGGTGACGATTTGCAGTTACGCGTTTTCTCCAATACTTGCCGGCACCGCGCAATGCCACTGCTCGAGGACAGCGGACGGTGTCGCCGGATTCGTTGCCCGTTTCACAGTTGGACGTACGGTCTGGACGGAGCGTTGCTGCGCACACCGGGAATGGAGCAAGCCGCGGAGTTTTGTCACGACGACTACGGCCTGGTCGCGCTGCGGGTCGAGGACTCCCACGGTTTGGTGTTTGTGAATTTCGACCGCAATGCGCCGCGGCTAACGGAATTCCTCGGTGACTTCGCAGACGTCCATGCGCCGTGGTCGTTTTCCAATATGCGGGCGACGCGTCGTAGAGGCTTCGAGGTGGCATGTAATTGGAAACTTTTTATCCAAGTTTTTATGGAGTACTACCACCTGCCGAGCGTCCACCCAGACTCATTGTGCGAGACCCGCTACCAACCATCGGACGACGAGCAGGCCGGCACGGGAGGATTCATCAGCGTGTTTGGTCTACATGAGGGAACCGGCGCGGTATTACAGACGGCGAATCGCGAAACGTTGCCGGCGATTGCATCGCTCCACGGCAAATGGGTAAATGGTTCGCGCTACACCCATATTTTACCCAGCACGATTCTATGCGCGACCCGCGACTGCATGTGGTTCTTCGAGTGCTATCCGCAAGGTCCAGATCGCACTAAATTATATATGAACAGTTGTTTCCCGAAAGACAGCGTTGCGTTACCGGAATTCGAAACGATGGTGGCTCGCTATTATGAGCGCTGGGATATGGCACTCGACGAAGACATCGCGATTTTGGAAAAACAACAACTCGGGGTGGGCTCACCACTGGCGCGACCCGGACGGATCTCGCATCTCGAATCCGCGGTGGGATATTTCGAAACGTGGCTCGCCGCACGCGTGTCGGCGACTACCTAGCGCATTCGTTCCACAGCTGGCGTTCACAGAATTCGTTTATGCGGATACGCCCGCGCCGGACTCCTCCCGCTCCCAGTGAAACGGTTCGCGCCCAAACAATTCGCGCACCATCGGTTCGAAGTGGGATAATGGCAAGGTGTCGTAGTCCGGATCGAAACAGTTTTGATCCCATTTTGCACAAAAATCAACACAAGCGTCGAAACACGGATGGTCGCGATATCGATCGCGTAGATTGCGATCGGCACCGAGGTGGTGGAAAAAGTAGTACCCCTGAAATACACCGTGGTGTTTTATGATCCAATGGGTTTCCGCAGATACGTAGGGCTTCAGAATGGCCGCCGCAAATTCGCCATGATTTTGCGGCGCTAATCCGTCGCCTATATCGTGCAACAACGCGGCCACTACCATCTCGTCCGAAGCACCGTCGCGCTGCGCCCGTGTTGCGGATTGCAACGAATGGGCAAAACGGTCGATGCGGTACCCCCCCATCGAACCCCGCAGACTTTTCAATAACTCCAGAACGCGATCGGCCGTGCCCGACACATACTCACGCTCGTAAATATCCAGCAGTTCATATTCCTCCGGGGTTCCGTCCTCCATGCGGATGAAATTCACAGTCTGCATTGCCATCCTCCTCGGTTAGATAGTGCATCGCTCGGTAACGAATCCCCACGATCCTGTCGAGCGTTTCAATCTCCGGCAAAGTGATCGCGGCACAATGATCGGTGTTAGCACCGTCACCTAGCCTGAAACTTGCGGTCGCCCATCCGAAATAACTTGAAGCGCATAGTAGCCGCCGTCGTCATTGAGCTTGCGGCGCAATACCCTGCCAACAATCTCGACCTCCGACGGGCCACCCGCACCGACTTTTATCGCGATAACCTCGCCCTTGTCGAGCGCCAAATAATCGAGGCGGCTGGTGTCACGAATTAACATGCCGATTTCGCTGTAATTGACGGTTTCGAACTCCATCTTCTCCGTTCCGCGTTCTACCACTACTGGGATCGCTCCATCAAAACGCACCGCGGCGCGTTGACTGCTTCGGTCCTGAAGGTAGATGCGTTTCGATTGCGCGTCGTGGGGCACGCTGAACATACGACGGTTGGACATCTGCATTGCGGTCAATCGCCCACCATACGCACAACCGGTATCGAGGTTAATACGGTTTGATTTGATCTCCACGTCGTGGATCCACGAATGTCCATGCACGATGGTTTTTGACCAGCTGTAGGTGCTCTTTAAAAAACGATCGCGAATCCAAAGCATTGTCCTACGGTCATCCACCGGGTCAAGTTCATGCAGCGGAGTATCAGGCACACCCGCGTGCACGAAGAAATTCTCGTCGGTTTGGTAATAGAGATCTAACTCGCGCAGGAAGTCCATATGATTCGGCGGAATACTATAGTCACCGCGGTCGCTTGAATACGCGGCCAAAGTCGAACTGCCACCGTTATAGATAAACGTCCCAGCCCCCGACGATTGCGGCGCATCCAGGAAGTCCAGCAACATCTGCTCGTGATTTCCCAACAATGTTACGACATCGTAGCGCTCGCGCAATTCAAGAATAGTGTCGATAACCGCGCGCGAATCGGGACCCCGATCGACATAATCCCCAAGAAAAACGATCGTAGAATCTCGCTGCAACGGCAACTGCGATAGCAGCCGGCCGAGCTCCTTAGCGGAACCGTGCACGTCACCGATCGCAAAAATTTCCCCAGACATCTGTAATCAATAATTCAGCCGAATCGTCGGATCTTGGCGACCGGACATAGCGAATACAATGCACCGGCCGAATAAATTTGTTCTTAAAGAATTGATGGCCCATGTTGGCCTGCTCACATTATAGACGGTGCCATGCAGAATGCATGGCACCCCATTTTATGTGAACCGATCCGGCTCGATACCCCACCCCGGCCGCCCGGCGCCGGCGAGCCGCTCTGCCTGCAGCCGCCCTCCTGCTCCGAACATTACCGGCGACGCACAGATATCGCGATGCAGCAAATGCGTGCCAAACGCGCCTTCTTGGGCGGCGACGCCGCGTCGTGCATAGTGGGCAACCACAAGCGCAGCGCGACTCAAAACGCTGGTTTCGCCTACGTGAGCGCCAACGATGACCTCGATGCCGTGCTGCCGGGCGGCATCCGCGAGCGCCATCGACCGCAACAAACCGCCCATCTTGGAGATTCGAAGATTGATAAGCCAGCGCGCTGCATCGGCGGCCAACAGTCGCAGCTGCCCGACTCGCAGCGCGCTTTCGTTCAACACAACACGCGTGTCGAGCGCGGTCGCGAGCTGCCGCAATCCGGCAATGTCTCCGGCAGCAAGGGGTTCTTCTAGCGCCCAGAATCTGTATTCAAGGCGCTGCAAATACTCGATGGCTCGGTGCGGGTCAGACCATAAATTATTCGCGTCCGCTCGCACTCGGATCGACTCATATTCATTCAATATGGCGAATTTGTTCCGGTCACGGCACGCATCGCCTGACAATTTAATTTTGTAATCGTCGAATCCAAGCTTGCGATAACGCTGAAACTGCTCCGCAAACGTCTCCATCGAGCTATCGCCCAACACCGCACTGTAACTAAACTCCCCGCTCAGTGGCCGCAGACCCAGCAAGGCCTCGACGTCCTGCCCGTCGTGTTTCGCCAGCAGGTCTAGCAACGCCAACTCGACGCCCGCCCAAGCCGCGGGGTCGGCGTTGATTTGAGTGGCGTGATCGTCAGTCCACTGCCGCAGCCGGTCGACGCCCCAGTCGATTCTCAGCCATGACCGATGATGTCGATCGAAAAACGCCTGAACGCTGTCCAAGTCTTCGCCGGTGACGTAGTGGCGCGGGCACGATTCACCGTATCCCCTGAGGCCGGTGGTGTCAGTCGCTCTTACCCAAGCCGAATAGCCGGCGCTGCGGCTGGCCGACGCGCCCGTAAACTCGACCCTAAAAGGTAACTGCAGCGGTACCGAAGTCAATGCCGCGAGTTTCATGCCCGCGACTCACAATAGCACTCGATATTGAAATCCAGGTCGTCACGATAGATCAGCAGCGGCGACATCAATAACGACGGGCCAGGTATCGAAGTATGGATCCGCCGGTATTACCCGGATCCACTTTTTGAGCTTAGAACAATTCTGGCGTGGCGCTAAAACCCCGCATTCGAACACGACGCCTGTTTCCACCGCGTCGCCCAACGCTTGGCCTCAGCCACCGCCGATGCGGGCATGGTGGCGCCGAGCCTAGTGCGTGCTGCAAAACTCTGGTCGTGCCCGGCTGAAGCCGCCACGGTGAACCACATGTAGGCGCTACGCTTAGCGCTAAACGACCCTGCTGTCGCAATCGCATCCGAACCGGCCGGTAGATCGTTGGCGAAAATCTTGCCCATTTCGTATTGGGCATCGGGATAGCCCTGCATCGCGGCGCGACAATACCAGCGCAGGGCCTGACGGGTATGCTCGACGGTATCGCAACAATACGCCTCACCCATGTGATATTGGCTTTCGGCATCGCCCGCGCGCGCTTTCTGCAACCAAGCGCCGCGAGCACTATCAATTTGCGCCTGATCGGCCGATGCAACGGTTACGGCCAACATTCCGAAGAGACACGTCGCGATATATTTTGATTTCATACCGTTCATATTATTTGCGCTCACGATTAACATTGATTCACGGTGCAATCTCTCATCTCAGCACAATCTATGCAATCGCATATCGAGATTACGCCTCCTCGAAGCCACCCAAAAAGGCCAGCAAATTGGCACCGAGCTCCGATGAAAGATAACCACCTTCCTGAATGATCAGAGTCGGCAGTTCAAGCTCTGCGAAAGCCGCACCCATGCGCCAAAACCCGGTCGTCGTGACATGCGCACCATGCAACGGATCGTGTTCGTGGGCGTCCAGGCCAAGCGCGACGACCATGGCATCTGGCCCATACGCAGCAACAACATTCAAAGCTTTGCCCAACGCTCCCATCCACTGACTGTCGTTCGCACCTTGCGGCAACGGATAATTCACGTTGAAACCTTCGCCTGCGCCCGCACCGTGCTCATTTCCGTAGCCCCAATAGAACGGATAATAGTGGCTTGGGTCGGTGTGAATGGATATGGTCAGCACGTCGGCACGACGATAAAAAATGCTTTGCGTACCGTTACCGTGGTGCACGTCGACGTCGATGATGGCCACCCTCGGATACCCGCCGCGCAGATATTGGGCCGCAATTGAGGTATTGTTCAAATAGCAAAAACCACCCGCCATGTCTGTAAACGCATGGTGCCCCGGCGGCCGGCATAAGCCGTACACGACGCGTTCACCGTCCATCAATGCTTGCGCCGCCGTAACCGCGACGTCCGCCGCGAAACATGCTGCTTCGAATGTGCCGGAACCTATCGGACACGCCGTATCCGCCATGTGCCAACCGGCTTGACCTACAATCGATTGCGGGTAAGCTGCGGTATGTCGATTCGGGTGCACGTTGCTGATGACTTCATGCCCGCTGCCCGCTAACTCACTCCACCGATCGTGGGCGCTCGCAAGAAATGCGAGGTACTCGGTAGTATGTACAGCGGCGCGCGGCGCGGCGCCGTGGCTGTCCGCAAGGCTCAAAGTATGACCACCGGCTACCAGTGCTGCAGACAATGCCGTGGCACGAGCAGGGCTTTCGGCGCTATCGGCGATTTGGCCACGCACCAAAAAAAACCGAGGCGCATGACGATCTGCCGCTGGATTATGGATAGCACGCATCGTTGCTTGGCTGTGCGATCACGACAACACGCGATCCAAGTCCGTGCATAGATCGGCCGCGTCTTCCAGACCCACCGAAATCCGAAACACGCCGTCTCCGGCATAGCGCTCGTATGCCTCACGCTGCGGGCCGCTTAGTCGAAACGATGAACTCAGCAAGTCGTCGGTCGCCATCCAGTAAATGAGACTCCGATGATGGCCCAACGACACCGCATAATGAAACACGCGAAGCTCCCGCATCATACGTCGCGCAACGGCCGCTCCGTCCTTAACCCGTAACGCCATCATCCCTGAAAAATTGTGCATCTGCCGCGCCGCCAGCTCGTGTTGTGGATGGGAAGCCAAACCAGGATACAACACCCGCTCGACGCGCGGGTGTTTTTCCAAGAAATTCGCCATCGCTATGGCGTTGTCCTGGTGGGCACGCATGCGTAGTGGCAAAGTTGCAGCGCCGCGCATGATCAACCAGGCATTAAACGGACTCAGCGTGCCGCCGTAATGAATAACGGCCTCGATGTTCAGAGCGTTCATCGCGCCTGCTTCGCCCAATACAGCCCCGCCTAACGCGTCGCCGTGGCCGCCAATATATTTGGTGAGGGAGTGCACGACGAAATCGGCGCCCAATTCAAGCGGGCGCGTTGCGATCGGGGTTGCGAACGTGGAATCCACTGCCAGCCGCGCGCCGGCTTCGTGGGCGATATCAGCGGCAGCGCGGATATCGGCCAATCGCGTAATCGGGTTGGACGGCGTTTCCACCCAAACCAGCTTGGTGGCCGGCGTTAACGCAGTGGAAATATTGGCACTGTCGGACGTATCTACCGGTGACACCGTTATACCCATGCGCGGTAAAGTTTCGCGAACGAATTCAGCGGTTCCGGCGTAATTTGTATCGCTGATCACGAGATTATCGCCTTGGCTAAGGGTGCCCAGCAACAACGCCGCCGACGCCGCCATGCCCGAGGCGAATGCGACACACGCGTCGGCTCCCTCCAGTGCCGCGAGCTTGGCCTCGAGCTGACGCACCGTCGGATTGCCCCATCGTGTGTACAAATACGGCATGTCGTCTTTCATGTTGTTGGCGGAAAAACTCAATGGCTCGTCAACCACAAACGTTGTCGACATGACCAAATTGGGCGCCGACGCGCCAGTGATCGAATCGGGGGTCTCACCCGCATGAATCGCTTTGGTGCTTATGCCCATATCCGCATCGACCTTCATAATGGTACCTCGGGTACGGTTAGCCCTTCACGCAGACTTGTTGCTTCAGAGTGTGCACGACTTCCACCAAATCACTTTGATTCGCCATGACTTCATCGATATCTTTATAGGCACCCGGTATTTCGTCGATTATGCCTTTGTCTTTACGGCACTCCACACCTGTTGTTTGCGCTTCGACGTCTTCAACGCTGAATTGGCGTTTGGCTTTGGTCCGACTCATGCGCCGACCCGCACCGTGTGCACAGGACTGAAACGACGTCGCGCTGCCTTTGCCACGCACAATATATGAGCGCGCGCCCATACTTCCGGGAATAATACCCAATTCACCCACGCCGGCACGAATCGCACCTTTACGGGTCACGAACACGTCGGCGTCATAATGCCGCTCCTTGGCGACATAGTTGTGATGGCAGTTAATGGCCTCTTTACTCAGCCTAAACGGCGGCAGCACAGCGCGAATCGCATCGACAATGAGTCGCATCATTTCGCGTCGATTCGCCATCGCGTAGTCTTGCCCCCAATGTACGGCGTCGACGTAATCGTCGAAGTGCTCGGCACCCTCACGTAGATAGGCGAGATCCTTGTCCGGAAGATTATGCACATGGCGGCCCATGTCTTTTTTCGCGAGCGCTATAAAGTAGCGACCAATCGCGTTGCCGATGCCGCGGCTGCCCGAGTGCAACATAATCCATACGTTCTCACTTTCATCCAGACACAGCTCGATAAAATGATTGCCTCCGCCCAACGTGCCGAGTTGGCGGATCCAGGTTTGGTACGGCTTCTTCTGTAAGTTAGCGAGCTTCGGATGTTTTTCGAGAATTCGGTGCAGACCATCGTTCAATCCGACTATCGTAGAACGCTTTGCCATATCGGCGCGATGCATGGTGAATCCGACCGGCACCGCCGATTCGATAGCCGAGCGCACCCGGCGCAGACTGTCGGGCAACTCAGTCGCCGTTAATGACAAGCGTACTGCGTTCATGCCGCAGCCAATATCCACCCCGACCGCGGCCGGTATGATTGCGCCCTGGGTGGGGATAACGGACCCGACCGTCGCGCCGATCCCGGCATGAACGTCCGGCATCGCGGCCACATGACTATGTATAAACGGCAGCTCAGCGATATTGACGAGCTGCTGCAGCGCCGTCGACTCGACATCGTCCGTATAGATTTTGACCGGCACTTTGGCCTTACTGATGACCCGTTTTACCGGCATAAGCGTAGTTTTAGAGATAGAGTTGAGATGCCGATAATATGAAAACTGGGCGTGGGACACCAATCGACCGGATAACCCTATGTATTCCGTGCCTGCTGCTTCGCTGCTAAGATTCGCTCGCCGTGACATTGGGTTAGCCGCAATGAACAAATCCTGGAGCCCTGAAATTGAGGCCTTCCGCCGCGAAGTGCGCGATTTCATTCGCACCCACCTGCCCGATGACATCCGGTGCCAGGTCGCCGAGGAACGGATGGACCTGCCCCGCGAAGACCTGATTCGCTGGCACAAGATACTCCACGAACAAGGCGGTTGGGGTTGCCCGGGCTGGCCAGTGGAACACGGTGGGCCGGGCTGGAATTTCGAGCAACAGTATGTCTTTGAACGCGAGCTTGCGTTGAACGACGCGCCGCGGCTGATGATTTACGGCGTAGGCATGCTCGGCCCTACACTCATGGAATTCGGCAGCGACGAACAGAAACGGCGCTTTCTTCCACCAATACTGCGTGGCGATGTGTATTGGTGCCAAGGGTTTTCTGAACCCAATGCCGGCTCCGATCTTGCCGCGCTGAAATGCAGGGCCGACCGCGATGGCGACGACTATATTGTCAATGGTTCGAAGATTTGGACCAGCGATGCCCATCACGCCGATTGGATTTTTGGACTGTATCGGACCGCGAGCGATGGCAAGAAGCAGCACGGCATCACCTTTTTGTTGATCGACCTGGACAGCCCAGGGATCACGCTGCGCCCGCTGCTCATGTTCGAAGGCACCCACGAGGTTAACCAGGTGTTTTTCGACAATGTTCGCGTGCCCGTAACGCATAGAGTGGGCGAAGAACATCGCGGTTGGACGTATGCAAAATATCTGCTTGGCCTGGAGCGATTCGGCACCGCCGAGATATCGCGGTCAATGGCAAGTCTGGGCCGATTAAAAACCCTGGTCGCGGAAATCGCGGCAGACGCTGGCGGGGCCTATTATCGCGACGCGGCAGCCAATGTAGAGATTGAATTGCGCGCGTTGGAGTTGACCGAGCGGCGGCTATTGTTCGGACCGGGCGGACCAGACGCGATGGGTCCGGAAGCATCGATGTTAAAGGTACGTGGCACCGAGCTACAACAATGCATTCTCGAACTTACTATGGAGGCTATGGGTCCGGCCGGACAGATAGACCGGCCGCGTGATGCACAACCGGGTAGTAATCGCACGCAGCTCGAACAGGCTGGCCGCAACTATTTCAATTACCGCAAGACTTCCATTTATTCGGGCTCGAATGAAATCCAAAAGAACATCATCGCTAAGGCCGTGCTTGGTTTGTAGATCCCGCGAATTGCCGCTATGAATTTTCAATTCTCCGACGAGCAAACGCTGATCCGTGATAGCATTTCACGGTTTCTCGCTGACGAATATGCGTTCGACCGCCGTCTCACGTTAACCGCCGATGGCCTCGGTTACTCGGATGTGCACTGGCAGCAATTCGCGGAACTCGGCTGGCTCGCATTGCCATTCGCGGAGCAATATGGCGGACTGGATGCCACACCGGTGGAAACAATGATCATTATGGAGCAGTTCGGGCGCGGCCTCATGGTAAGTCCGTATTTATCGACCATTGTGTTTGCCGGCCAGCTCCTGGCCAACGCGGGCAGCGAAGAGCAATGTGAAACGATCCTGCCCGATGTAATCACGGGGGATCGTCTGTTAGCATGCGCCTATGCGGAACCGCAATCCCGTAGAGCGTTATCGGGTGTCAGCACGCGGGCCGAGCGCGACGGCGACATCTTTGTTATTAACGGTGACAAATCCTTGGCGATATATGCAGAGTGCGCCCATACGTTGATTGTCAGCGCCCGCACCAGTGGCGTAGATCACGACGCGCACGGTGTGTCGTTATTTCTCGTCGACACACCAACCGCCGGCATCTCGATGACCCATCATCGGACTCACGATGGTTCACGCGCTTCAGACATTACGCTCCATAACGTTACGGTTAGTGCCGATAAGCTGATCGGCGAACTAGACAACGGATTACCGGCACTCGATTTCGCCATCGACGTCGCAACAGCGGCCGTTTGTGCGGAGGCCAGTGGCGCGATGTGGGCCGTTTACGAGCAAACCCTTGCCTACCTGAAAACCCGCGAGCAATTCGGCCAAACGCTAGGTTCACTACAAGCGCTGCAACATCGCTTGGTGGATGTCTATACGAGTTGTGAGTTGGCACAGTCCGCTGCGCTGGACGCGACCCTGCATCTCGGCGCAGATCCCGCGGCGCGGCGGCGCGCCGTATCGGCCGCTAAAGTCACGATCGCTAATCATGGTAAAACAGTAGGTCAAGAAGGCGTGCAATTGCACGGTGGAGTGGGGATGACGATGGAGTTACCGATTGGCCATTACCTAAAGCGTTTGACCGCTATCAACGCCGCGTTCGGCGATGCGAATTACCATTTGCGCCGCTACCAGAACCCGTAACGAAGCAAGTTCCATAAGATAGCTAATAGGACGGTCGCCCTTCCGGTACCCGGGCACCATTACCTGAGACAACCGTGGAGAGCATTCATGACCGGCAAGCAAAAGTATCACTCAACGCAGGAATACGACGACGATCTGATCGCGCTTCTGGAGGCGGTTTGGGGTGACGGATTCATGTCGCCCGGTAGCACCGGCGAAGTGGATCGCATCGTCGACGGCCTCAACCTCAAGGGCATGACCGTGCTCGATATCGGCTGCGGCGTCGGCGGCGGCGACGTGCATTTTGCAAGCAATTACGAACCTGCCACCGTCATCGGCATCGATGTGGAATCACACCTTATCGATCGCTGCCGGACGTTATCGGAACGACGCGGAACCTCCCATATTACCGATTTTCGCTGCGTGGACCCCGGCCCGCTGCCGCTGCCAGACGCCAGCGTGGATCTCGTGTTCAGCAAGGATTCCATAATCCATATACCCGACAAGGGCGCGTTGGCCGCCGACATCTTCCGATGCTTGAAACCCGGCGGCTACTTTGCTGCAAGCGATTGGTTGGCCGGCTATGACGGCCATCCGCCGGCCGAGATGCAAGCTTATATCGAAGCGGAGGGACTAGACTTCGCTCCCGCCTCAGCAAAGGTGTACCAATGCGCGTTAGCCGATGCGGGATTTGATAACATCCAAATAAACGATCGGAATACCTGGTATCGGCAAGAAGCTCGTCATGAGCGTGATAATCTCGCCGGGGCATTGTCTAGCCGTCTTGAGACGGCTGTGGGTCGTGAATTTCTAAAGCGTGAAATCGAAGTATGGGACAAGATGATTATCGCGCTCGACCAGAGACAATTAATGCCGACCCACTTGAGAGCCCGGAAACCCGATTAGCCCATGTTGGTCCGCTGCTGTTCAACAATCGCATTTACAAACATCGACGGGTTAAATTAACGAGGCATAATGTCCACATCACCGAGAACACGATTACAACGCGGTGAACGCCTGAATGGGTGCTGGATCGAAGCGTTCAGCCCCATCACCGCAGAAATTATGGCTGCGTCCGGATACGACACGGCCATGATCGATCTGGAACACGGTCCGGGCTCTTTTATCGATGCCATCGCGATGATGCAGGCCGTCGGCAACCGCGGATGTGCGCCGCTAATCCGAGTGGGTTCCGCCGATAAAGTAACGATCAAACGTACGCTCGATATCGGTCCCGCGGGAATTATGGTTCCCGATGTGCGATCCGTTATTGAGGCGGAAGCTGTGGTGTCGGCTTGTCGTTACGCACCCGCTGGCAATCGAGGTGCCGCGCCCGCCATTATTCGGGCCGCGGATTACGGACGTGATGTCGAAGCGTACTCGAACTGGATGCAGTCAGAATTTCTGCTGATCTGTCAGATCGAGTCGAGACACGCCGTCGAGGACATCGAACAAATAGCGGCCGTGGACGGCATCGATATGTTGTTCATCGGCCCCGCGGATTTGTCGGGTTCACTCGGTGCATTCGGCCGCTTTGACACGGACGAATTTATCGCTGCCTTCGAACGCATCGAACGCGTAACATTGGACGCGGGTAAGTGGCTGGGCACAATTCCAATACCGGGTTGGAGCGCCGAGCGTTTGTTTGCGAACGGCCATCATCTGG
>JAOTWM010000115.1 GCA_029862885.1 Gammaproteobacteria bacterium | reverse complement strand
CCAAGCGTGGCTGAAGACTGCCGGCTAACAAAAACACGCCGTCATCAAAACCGCGTTTTATCCATTCGTTGTGCCCATCCATAAAATCACTTGCTTGTCCTTTATTGTCAGAAAACATTAGTAGTACGATAAACATCGGATCAACCCTCCCCCTATATTGATATGTTGAGTATATTCAGCCTTCATTCGTTCATGTCAATAGCCTTAACATCTTGGTTAACGGCCGCGCGCTTTTTGCACGTCGTCGTTGAACCAATCGTTAAATGTCAGATTAAGCATTTGGAATCATCAACATTCCAATCGGCCATAAAGTGAGAAGACTGTAAGTGATTAAATTAGCATTACGAGTTGTCTTCTTAATTAAGGCAGCTTCTAGAGTTCTTGATAATTGTTTTGTGACAAAGTATTCAGTCCACCATGAAGCGAAAAAGAATGGAATCAGCAAAACAAAGCCCGCTACCGGGATCATCCAATGAAGTTCTGATTCATAGGGTATTAACCAAGGGGCCTGCCATGTTACGGCCAAGGCCTTAGTCAACGCAGAACTTAGGCCATAAGCAGACCCGCCACCCGTAATTATTTGAATTGCTGCTAGAATAACCCATGTAAGCGGAATGCCGACTATCGTTGATACTAGATTTGAGACGGCTACTATTTTTGCTGCCTCTTTACGAGAGATTTCTAAAGTCTTGGATATATAAATAGCCTCGATAAGGATGATCGGTATTATGGATAGTGCAAATGCGGGCATAACCAAAAATATCATTGGTACTCCCGCATTTGCCTGAGCAAGCCCAGGAAATATTAACAAGCTGAGAACGATTACTAATCTTCTATTATCTTGGATTGCCACGTTTCCTTCTTTGGCATTTAACGATTCGCATAAGCCGCCAACAAAGCGCGTGACGTCTTGTTGGGCCGACTGAATGCGGCTGTTACGCGGTCATTGTATTTTTCTTGATGCAGCAACAATTTCCTTTATCTCGTTAATGACAATATTTGGCTTATCTTTATGGATAAAGTGACCACTACCCGCTACAACTTTATGTGTTGCCTTTGTCGACATGCTTGCAAGATCTTGTTGAAACTCCAACCACTTGTTACGCATTTTTTGGGTTTCAAATATCGAGGATTTCTCAGCTGTTAATACGACCAGGGGAACATCGGGAAATCGTCCAATACTAGCGAATTCAGTATGCATATTCTTTAAGATTGTAGCCTCGTATCTCGTCTTTCCCATGGCGGATGTAGTTATAAATGTTGAATATAATATCGGCTGTTCTTCTCTAAAATACTCAAATTGAGATGGGTGAGTCGCGTCTATTAAGACTACCCCCGCCACGTCGTTAGGGTACAGTCTTGCAAAAACGTTGACATATAATCCACCCGCAGAATGTCCTGCAAGCAAGTAGGGAGGAGAATGGCCAGTCGTGATCAAATTCTGCCGTAGCTGCTCTGCTAACTCTCTAGCTGTTTCTGGGTATTGATGCAGGCTACTATGGCCGTATCCAGGTCGGTCGTAAGCAAATACTCTTGTGATTTCGGCAAGGCTCTCAAAGATAGGCGCCCAGGTAGTCATCGAAGGACCCAGTCCGGATTCGAGCACTATCACAGGGGTGCCGACACCTTTGCTTGTGTAAGCGACTTGTCTATCCTGAACATTGTCAACCTTAACATTTGGCAAGCTAACACAGCCTGTCAAGACAAGGAGGGTATACAAGAATAAAGATAGGTTATCCATTTTAGCTTGCATTTTTATATGACCTCATAACGATGGAGCTCGCGGGCAGCCTCTCTCGATTCTTTGTCGCCGGGATCTCTTCCGGTGTTCAGCTTCTTCCTCATTAAATTGTCGTCCTAGCATCCAGACCTAAGCGGCTGCGAAAAGTGGCGGCTTTTTTGCGAAATCAAAAAGGCCGCCACTTTTGGGGTCCACTTCAGCGATTTGACAGGCGTCACCTAGAAGCACCCTCCAAGTCCGGCCTCGACTGCATTGCGTTCAAGATTAACCGAGAAGCTGCAAAAGTGCCCGTCTGGCGCGATCTCGTAACAGACCACGTTGCCACGGCCCTTTACGTTATATCCGGTGCATGGATCTTCGAATGGATCCCCGGGTAACGAGAAATAGAGTCCCTTAGCAGCATCGTTTGATAACGAGATGTACAAGTGAGAATCACCTTGCTGAATGGAGCCGTTGTGATCGAGAGGTCCGCCCAGCTCAAACTCGCCCTGGAGCTCCGCTGGGTTCTGCGCAATCGAGGGTAGTGCGACGACGATGCTCGCTAACGCTGCAATCTTGAGCTTGGAAATGACCATGACGTGTCACCTAATGTTCGACTTCGGCGTCCGCCCGAGGCAGTTCACCGGAAGGAAGGGTTAGGCGTCATCATTGCGGAAGAGATTCACATGCAACGATGGGCCCGCCCTGATACTGATAGCAAGTGTGCGATGTTACCAAGCCGATGCACATCGTGCGACGACGTCCGTCGGCGGCGGTCTGATCATAGTCCAGACGCTCGATGCCCATGCAAGAGCATTCTCGATACCACCCCGGCATTCCACCGCCAAAGGCGCACTCGCGATACAGCAGTAACGTGGCCGCCCCTAAAGCAAGGACCACGGCCACCGCAATGGTAATTTGCTTGAAACTCGTAGCCAATTTGAAGTCGACTGCCCCTATGCTAACGCCTAACGTTTAGGAAAGCGGCGCGCGCCGCGATAGCGGTTTAGTTGCCCAGGAACAAAGTGAGTGATTTTGGGCTACGTGTTAAAACTTTTGTATTTATTAACAACTTCTCCATTCCTCTTATAAATTACGACCACATAACCAAATGCAACATTGTGCCAATTATCGAGAGTGATCATATCTCCGTCATTTAATATTGCGATAAGTAACGGGGCAATTGGGTTCAGTAATTCGAATTCGTCGAGCCGCGCGGCCTAGAAACGCACCGCGAAGCACCACGTAACTTTTCCGCGTCGGTTCGGGCGGCTTGGTAGCCTTCATGCTATTTCGACGCTCTCTTGTGCAAGAACAAGTCCAAGGCTATTAACAATACTGAAAATACTACATAAACAATAATTACAGTTAATTGAAAATAATATGCCCCTATACCGCCTTGGTCTCCAGTGTGCGCTGCCAGATAATACGAAAAAGCACTACCAGCGATCACAATAATTCCGCCAACAATTCGATAAAGCATGCACAATTTAGGTTTAAATTTTCGGGAAATTGGAAGCGTGGCCAAGAAAACGATACTTGGCAAAAGTAACAATAACAACCCAATTAACATTCGTATTTTCCAGCTTAAACTTTGGAAAGCTAGCGACTAAGCTCAGACGCGAAAAAGCGCGAAGCGGTTTTGTGTTGGCTACGGTGCATTGTTCGACGGTTGCTGGATCGGGATTGAACGAGGTGTCCATTATTACACATCGTTTATGTCCATCGTCTGTATGCCATAATGTAGACATGACCATTGACCATGAAGTATGGGATGCACGGTTCGCTTCGCGTATCGACGATCTGAAAATTGAAACTACTGCTGACATACGCAACACCACAAAGAAAACCATAACGTCGCTGCGGTGCTATGGCTTCGCGCTACTCGATGGTCTCTGTGACCAGCGTGAACGGGAGCTAATGTTCTTCCAGTTGCTCAAATTCGCTCGCCCATTGGGCACCGTTGTCCAACAGTCGCCACAGGATGAGGAGGTGGAAGACGTACGGGATTTTCTGACATTGAGGACAAGGACAATCGAGGTTACCGATTACGAGATGAGCTGTCACCACACTCCGACCCGTCCACTCTGATTGTTCTCCATTGCCTGACACCGGCTAAGTCTGGCGGTGAGAGCCACACCGTAAAGGTGCGTGCTATCCACGATCGGATCGGCCGCACCAACCCTGATCTTCTTACATAGCTGTACCAGAAATTTCCTCAGTGGAGGGTCGAGGCCCAGCATGGCGATCCGGAATCGGGTCCAGCCGCGAATCAACGCGCAATGTTCGCTATGCGCGGCGGAGTAGTGAGCTGCGTTCACTATCGGCCATTTATTGAGAAAAGTGCGAAGTCTCTGGGCGAGACACCTACCGCTACACAGGTCGCAGCTCTCGATCTTTTCGATGAGTGTGCGAATTCGCCCTAACTTGGGCTCCGATTTCCGTTGGGCGCGGGTCAGTCCATGGTTCTCCACAATCGCACAGTGCTGCATGCCCGTACAGACTACGAAGACTGGCCAGAACTTAACCGACGCCGTCATCTGCTGCGCGTCTGGATCGACGCGCCCGGGCTTCTCCCGGTTGCATCGCAACATGAAATCGGTGACCTATTCGCCGAGGCTTCATGACCCGTAAGCATTCTGATAACGGACTATCGCCACCACGCGTGCGGTGGATTCTGTGTGTCGGCAGCCAACTAAGGCTTTTGTGCCTAGATGCTGAGGGGCCATCGAACGCCTAGCGGTAAATAAACCAGTCCCCTTTTTCGTTGTTTCTTATATTAGAGAGAACTGTTCTCTGACCCGGGTTTTCGCACTGATTTTTCACTGCACTATTTCCTCGCTGTAACTATATGTGCAGACGTTGGGAAGGCGACCGTGCCGTGTGATGTTCTAAAGCTGGTGAGTTGTTCTTCCGCAGTCTTCAGCAAAAGTTTTAGCTGATCATCACCAAGAGCATCGTCCTCTGTCCATCCTTTTGCCCCAGTATGTATCCAACTCTCGATTGAATCAAAACGAGCAGTTCCTTCATGGGTAGCAATTTGAATATCGGTTACGCCTGAACGCTTAAACAAATTGTCAAGAGTTCCTCTGTCGCCTAGTCTATAAGGAGTTTCGTCCACTTCACCATCAAACACTTGCTGCCACAAATACTCCTCGGCGGCGAGACCAGGGTTATTATCGAGCTTGTCCCAGACAGCCACTGCAAGTGATCCACCTTGTTTTAGTACTCTTATCATCTCCCGTATCGCATTTTCCTGATTTTTGAAATACATCAGGCCAAACTGACTCAAAACACAATCGAAATGATCATCTTTAAATGGCAACGCTTCCGCGGGCGCATTAATCCACTCAACGGAAGATGATTTTGATTTAGCGATATCTAGCATCCCTTCATTTATATCGATCCCGACAGTCTTTCCACTAGGGCCTACGATTCCAGAAACGGCTACAGCGAGGGCTCCGGTGCCACAAGCAATATCAATAACATAATCTCCTGGCTTGACATTGGCCTCTTCCGATACCCGAGGGCACCACCGCTGAAACAATGCAGGGAGATATACTGCTTCATAAATCCTTGCGGCGTCTTCTGATACCTGGCCTGTCTCGTTATCTCCCAATAGAACCTCCTCAATTCTAGAAGTGCCGCCTAACGTTCGCAGTGAGCGGCAGGCCGTAGCGGCGTGAGGCTTGTGCTATTTAAGCACAAACGAAACGCCGCGGAGGCCTGTCCGACTCGACTGCGCTTGTTATGTTTCATTTACTAACCTACCGGCCTCTTCAAGTATTGCTGGCTTAATATTCTCTGCATTAATGCCTATTTCTTCATGATCATATTGTTCGTGCGCTAGTAACTCAAAAACAGACAACTTATCAGGACTAAACAGCTCCCTGCTTATTTCGCAAAGCTCGGAACACCCCTCATTTACATTTTTTTACCTTCTAGCATTTTCTCTGCAATTTTCTTCGCAAGGAGTATCTTTCTATCAGTGTACGACGGGAGAATGTAGTTTAACTCTTCAATAGCTTTTAGAAATAATTTCCTTGTTTCGGATCCGCCAGGACTAGTTAGCCAAGCTAATTCGTTTAAGCTTTCTGATTCTTTATTCTTTTGGATTTGACTGATTGCCCAATCAACCAAATTTTGGTTTGAAGCCTCACCAGAGTCATAATTTATTAACAGTTCCGTATGATTACCCATAGCTCATCTTTGAAACATAACGTTTAACTAGACAGAAAGTTGGAATATCAGATATTACAGAATTCCGTATATCCTCTGATGGTCGTTCCTGGTTCATCGCAATTTCGACGCCTTCCGTATCAATGATTCTAGTCCTGTGAGGGTCACTTGTCCCGCCGAACTCTGGGTTCTGGCCCTAGATTAAATCGCCTTCAATTACATTGCGTACAAGCTCTCCGGGCTTGCCAGCCGTATGTAAATACGACCCATCGAGGCGCACATCAGCGCCATTTGGAGCGGTGCCGTAGTGAACTCCATCTCCGCGACATTGCTAAATATCTGAAAACGAACGACAGTAAGATTGCCAATCACCATCCCCGCCCGATCGCGGCAGATTCGGAATTCTTCGCATTGCTGACGTGAGCAGCAGATTTGGGGCATATCCAAATACAGCGGTTGGCGCCATCCGTTTTTTTGTGCGATGGTGGTTGCTTGCTGTTTCGGTATGATCGAAGTGGTTTGCGTAGAAGCTAAAGATATCCAGTCCGCGGGGCTCGGTCCTGTCACTCTTGCGATCGACAGCGGGAGTTGCACGGGTCTGACCGGGCCTTCCGGCAGCGGCAAGACCCGTTTGCTGCGTTGCCTTGCCGATCTCGATTGCCATGAAGGCGACGTTTCGTTAAACGGCGCGTCGCGCGAGTCGTTTACTCCTCCCGAGTGGCGTACGCAGGTGGGCTTGTTGCCGGCGGAAAGTTTTTGGTGGTCGGAGCGGGTATTAGATCATTTCCCATACAAGCAAAAACCCGAACTGGATAGCTTGGATCTATCGCCCGTCGTGTTTGAGCAACCATTGCGCCAGCTATCGAGCGGGCAACGGCAACGGCTCGCGCTGTTGCGGTTGTTGGCGAACCAACCGAAAGTCCTGTTGCTGGACGAGCCCACAGCCAATCTGGATCAGGACAATATTATGCGGGTAGAGGCGTTGATCGCGGCTTACCGGAATCAACATCGTTGTTGTGTAATTTGGGTGACCCACGACCGCGCGCAGCTTGAAAGGGTGGCGGACCGGAGTTTAACGATGGCGAACGGTCGCTTGGACGGAGACAGCTCGTGATCTTGTTGAGTCCTCTGGATTTGGCATTGGCAGCGATCCTGGTTTTACTGGCCGCTGCGTTGACCCACTGGATGCGGGTAGGAGAAACCCGGCCGTTACTCATCGCGGCACTGCGCACGGTTGTGCAGTTGCTACTGATTGGCTATGTGCTTAAGGCCGTTTTCGGCAATGTGCATTGGTTATGGGTCACGCTGTTGGCTTTGGTGATGCTGATCGTCGCCGGGCGGGAAGTGACGGTGCGGCAGTCGCGGCGATTCAGCGGCGGCTGGTCGTTGGCAATGGGTTCGACGTCGATGTTCGTGTCCGTCTTCAGCGTAACGGTGCTCGCGTTAACGGTCGTGATCGATGCATCGCCCTGGTACACGCCGCAATATGCCATACCGCTGCTCGGCATGATTCTAGGTAATACCATGAACGGCGTGTCGCTTGGCCTCGACCGTCTTACCCAAAGCGCATCGGACAAGCGCGAGATCATCGAGGCCCAATTGATGCTTGGCCATCGCGCGCAGGATGCCATCGCGAGTATCCGTACCGACAGTATCCGGGTTGGTATGATTCCCATTATTAATGCCATGGCCGCGGCCGGCCTCGTGAGCCTGCCCGGTATGATGACGGGGCAGATTTTGGCGGGTAGCGATCCGGTAGAGGCGGTCAAATATCAAATTCTGGTCATGTTTCTTATTGCCGCCGGGACTATCTTCGGCACTGTGAGCGCGGTATGGCTTGGGTCGCGACGGTTATTCGATGAGCGCCAGCGGCTGCGTCTGGATCGGCTGATTTAATCTCTATCCGGACAGTCCGGGGTCAATCCGCCGCTCCGACGCGGACCACCCGTCACACATCAAGGCCAAAATAGGCAGCGTTGCCGGACATGGCGTCGTATTGGCGGAACAGAATTTCTCCAGATCAATGTACTGGACAGGTTTGACGTAGCTATTCCGATAATTCGAAAGCAGATCGCTTATCGTCTATCGCGTGTGGCCTATGGCCGAATCGTCGGTCGACTCCAGGGTGAGGCCCGCGTTCTCGATATCCCATGCCGGCAGTTCCTGTGTTTCGGGTAAGCGGCCAACTCGCGGACTGATCTGCAGAATGAGCCGTTTATGCGCAACATAACCGGGCGGCTTGCTCGGCTGGAAATCGAAAATACCTTCGTCCGGGACCGACGTCCTGGTGATTGATACCCGAGTAACTTTGTCTCTATACTGACGAGCCGTTTGGCTGCGCGCCGGCGCAAGACGATAACTTGATTCTTGGAGGATGAATTAATGACGGTAACTACAATACGAAAATTCTGGGTTAGTGCATTGTCGATGTTGCTGCCGGTCTTGGCATGGATGGCACCAGTCGATGCGTTAGCGCAGAAGAAACTCAAAGTGGCTGCGGTATTCGAGACACCGATCGAAGAACCTTGGGTCAATCAGATTCACGTTGCGTTAAAAAAGGCCGAACAGGAACTCGGTATCGAGTATCAATGGTCCGAGAGCGTTAAATCGGCCGACTTTGCGCGGGTAATGCGTGAGTATGCCGAGGGCGGGTACGATCTCATCATGGGCGATTCGTTTGGCGCGGAACGCATTGCCAGACGCGTGGCGCGAGACTATCCCAACGTTGCGTTTACATTTGGTTCGGGTATTGGCCCCGCCGAACCTAACTTTGCGGTGTTCGACAACTGGATACATGAGCCCGCCTATTTAGCGGGGATGATTGCCGGGAAACTTACCAAGAGCAACACCGTCGGCGCGGTGGCTGCGATGACGATCCCTGAAGTTAACCGGCTCTGCAACGCGTTTTGCGCCGGTGCCAAAGAGGTCAATGAAGCCGTGAAATGTAAGTTTTCATTTATCGGTTCGTTCTTCGATCCGCCGAAAGCCAAGGAGGCGGCGCTAGCCCAAATCGAACAAGGCGTGGACGTCATATATGCGGAGCGTTTCGGGGTGATTGAGGCCGCTGCCGAGCGCAATATTGCCGCTATCGGCAATATGTCGGACCAATGGGAGCTAGGCCCGAAATCCGTGGTTACGAGTGTGGTTTGGGACATGTGGCCGACGGTCAAACAGGTGATCAATCAGGTGCAGGCCGGCGTTTTCACATCTCAGGATTTCGGTCAGTTTTCGTTCATGGGCAAAGGCGGTTCGTTTCTCGCGCCGTATCATGAGTGGGACGCGACCTTGTCCGCTGAAATTAAGGACATGGTGGCTGCCCGCAGACAAGAAATCCTCGATGGCACATTTCGTGCGCCGATCGACGAGAGCGCACCTAAGTCCGAATGAATAACGGACGGTGCATCCAATCCAGCGCCTCCCGTTGACGCGCTAGTTTTGCACAGGTTGCACGGGGACGCTCAATTTCCCCGCAACCTGTGCTGCGACGCCGGTCCCGGGCCGTCGCGCAGCATACTGACCGCGTCGGTGTGACCAACAACTTGGCAGCAAAGGCTTCACAAGCCGCTAACAATGCTGTGGACGGTACCGTGCCGTTACTGAAGATGCGCGGCATTGCGAAGCAATTTGCCGGGGTCTATGCGATTCGAGACGTCGATCTCACCCTGAGTCGGGGTGAGGTACTCGGATTGCTGGGAGAAAACGGCGCGGGCAAAACAACCCTCATGAATGTGCTGTTCGGCATTTATACGCCGGACGCCGGGTCCATTCACGTACACGATCGCGCAGTCGCTCTGGGCAATCCGGCGGACGCGCTGGCCACAGGCATCGGCATGGTGCACCAACATTTTCATCTGGTGCCCCGCCATACCGTACTGGAAAATATTATGGTGGGTTCGCCGGGCCGATACGGATTGCTCGACACCCGCCGGGCGCAGGGGCGGCTCGACGAAATCAGCAGTCGCTATGGACTCAGCATCGATTCCGCACAGCGAGTCGAAGAACTCACCGTCGGTGAACAGCAACGCCTCGAAATCATTAAAGCGCTGTATCACCAGGCGCAAGTCCTCATCTTGGACGAACCCACATCGGTGCTGACTCCGCAACAGAGTGAGGGACTGTTCGAGGCGGTGCGAACCATGGCGAATAACGGAGTGGGTGTCGTCTTTATCAGTCACAAGCTCAAAGAAGTGCTCACCATTACTCAGCGGATAATGGTGATGCGGCGCGGCAGCGTGGTGGCAAACCTCGCCAATGACGATACGCTCACACCCGTTCATCTCGCACAACTTATGTGCGGTCGCGAGATCGAGCCGCCTAAGCGGGTGGCAACTCCGGCTGGCCGGGTGTTGTTGCGCCTGTCCAACATTACGGTACGCCGACGTGGCATGCAGCGCGACCAATTGAGCGGCGTCACGATGGACGTCCGCGCTGGCGAAATCGTGGGTGTGGCCGGTGTGTCCGGCAACGGTCAGCGTGAACTCGCCGGAGTAATCGCTGGCACGATCAGCCCGTCGAGCGGTACGCTCGAGGTTGACGGCGCGCGAGTGCGCAACGCGACGCCGCGCAGCATGCAACGTCTCGGTGTTGCGCAAATTCCAGAAGACCGCATTGGCGCGGGTTTGCTATCGAATCTGCCGCTGAGCGACAGCGTTGTGCTGCCGCGTTTTCACACGGCGCCGTTCAGTCGCCTGGGTTGGCTCAAACGCGGTGCGATCCGAAAATTTGTGACCGATCAAATGCAGAATTTCGATATTCGTGCAGCCGGAACCGAGGCACGCACCGGCACCTTGTCGGGGGGCAATCTGCAGAAGGCGTTATTGGCCCGCGAGCTGGCTTTTCATCCCGTGGTTCTGGTCGCTGCGCAGCCAACGCGCGGGTTGGACGTTGCCGGTGTGGAGTTCGTGCACCAGCAGATTCTGGACTTAAAAACCAATGCGCGCGGTGTGGTGCTGATCAGTGAAGATCTGGAAGAATTGTTTGCGCTCGCCGATCGTATCGTGGTGATCTACGAAGGACGCTTGGTCGCCGACCTCGCGGCATCGCAAGCCACAGTGACGGACGTCGGGATGCTCATGGCGGGCGGCAGCGGGGGTGAAGCAGCGGAATGAGACTTCGGCTCGAGCCTCGTGACGTAGCGCCGACATGGATGAATATTTCACTGCCGGTCATGGCCGTGGCGGCGACGCTGGTGTTGTGCAGCGGACTTATTGTGCTGGCCGGCGCCGATGTGATCGGCGCCTACCGGGCGCTCGCAGCCGGTGCATTCGGGAGTCGGTTCAACACCCTGGAGACCTTGGTCAAAGCCGCACCGCTGGTGTTTACGGGATTGGCCGTAACGGTGGCGTTTCGCGCCAAGTTTTGGAATATCGGTGCCGAGGGCCAGCTGTTGGCCGGTGCGATGGCGGCTGCGTTTGTCGGTGCCCGGGAATCGTTGCCGGTCTGGTCATTGGTACCGTTGATGTTGCTGGCCGGACTAACCGCCGGTGGTCTTTGGGCGAGCGTTCCCGCAGTGCTTAAAGTTCGCTATCGCGTCGATGACGTGGTATCGAGTTTGATGCTCAATTTTGTGATGTTTTACTTGATGATGGCACTCGTCGATGGGCCTTGGAAAGATCCATTAAGCGGCTATCCCGATTCCCCGGACATTCGACTCGACGCGGAATTTCCGATGCTAGTGGCTGGCACACGCTTCCACCTCGGCGTGCTGTTGGCGGCGCTTGGGGCAATCGTGGTGTGGTTGATCATGACGCGCACGGTCGTCGGATTCGCAATCAGAGCGGTTGGTGAGAATGCGCGGGCGGCGGCAAATTCCGGGATTCCGGTGGGCCGGGTGGTGCTGATAACGGGAATTCTCTCAGGAGGGCTCGCCGGATTGGCGGGCGTCGGTGAAGTCGGTGGCCTGCACTTCCAGGTGATGGCTTCGCTGTCTCCGGGCTACGGGTACACCGGTATCGTCATCGCAATGTTGGCCAGACTGAACCCCCTCGGCGTGGTGCCGGCTGCATTGTTCTTTGCCGCTATCGCTACGGGCGCCGAAACGATGTCCCGTAAATCCGGCGTACCGGTGTTTCTGGCGGATGTAATTCAGGGCACGGCACTGATCTGTATGCTGGTGGGCTTGCTATTCATTCATTATCGGATTCGAGTGCAACGGTCCGAGTAAGGTGCGATGAATCATGTTTGACGTATTCGATCAAGTACTTCAGGTAGGCTTTTTTGCGGCTATGGTGCGCGTCGCCGCTCCGTTATTGTTGGCGACGCTCGGCGAAATGTTCAGCGAGCGGGCCGGGGTGCTCAACCTCGGTATCGAGGGGATCATGCTGCTCGGTGCAATGACCGGGTTCGCGGCGGCGTATTTCACCGGCAATCTATGGTGGGGCATAACGGCCGCGATCGTGACCGGACTCGTTTTTGGTGCACTGATGGGTTTACTCACAGTGACTTTAGGCCTGAGCCAGCATGTGTCGGGGTTAGGCGTGACCATGTTGTGTTCCGGGCTCGCCTTCTATGGGTATCGACTCGTCTTCGGTCAACCGTCGCAGCCACCCAACGTCGAGCCTTTTCCAACTCTGGCGTTGCCGGTGCTGTCTGACATTCCGATTCTCGGACCGGTGTTATTCGACCACTACCTAATTGTTTATATCGCGTTCGGTTTGGTGCCGCTATCGGCGTTTGTACTGTTTCGTACCCCGTGGGGTCTCGCGCTTCGCACAGTGGGCGAGAATCCGTTGGCGGCCGCGGGCGCCGGTGTCAGCGTCGCTTGGAAGCGCTACCAGGCATTGATGATCTCCGGCGGATTGTTTGGCTTGGCTGGCACCTACTTCTCACTCGCTCAATTTAATGCATTCACATTTGGATTGATCTCGGGGCGCGGTTGGGTGTGCATCGCACTGGTAGTACTCGGGCGCTGGGACCCGTGGCGCGTGGCGTTAGCGGCGTTGTTGTTTGCAGCAGTCGATGCACTACAACTGAGGCTGCAGTCGAGCGGCGTGATCGATTTACCCTATCAGGTCTTTCTCATGATGCCATTTCTCGTCACCGTGTTCGCGATGGCC
>JAOTWM010000114.1 GCA_029862885.1 Gammaproteobacteria bacterium | reverse complement strand
AGTTTGATCTAGGATTCTTTGACGAAGATGAGAATCGTGTAGAACCGGCTGATAACCCCTTCATACCAAAAGTGTTACCTATGTCTTCGGTATAAACTGTTACCCATGTGCCCGGGTTGGACCGCAAGGAATTGGCTGGGGGAGAGGGATTCGAACCCCCGCTGGCGGAGTCAGAGTCCGCAGTCCTACCACTAGACGATCCCCCAAACGAGTGAGATTTACGGACAGTATCGAGTAGCCGAACAGGCCGGTCAAGCTGGACCTGGTCCCGGCGATATATCCACCGCATGTTGCGCGGTATTGCTGCGGGGCCAGGTACTCTTGGGGTGTAAAACGCTACGGATTAGCGCTTCGAATATTGCGGGCGCTTACGGGCTTTGTGCAGGCCCACCTTCTTACGTTCGACTTCACGGGCGTCACGGGTCACGAAACCAGCCTTGCGTAACCGGCCGCGCAAAGTTTCATCGTATTGCATCATCGCCCGCGTAATACCGTGGCGAATCGCGCCGGCCTGACCGCTGCCGCCGCCGCCGGCGACCGTTACGGTGACGTCAAAATGGTCGACAAGATCGGCAGTAACCAGCGGCTGGCGCACAACCATACGCGCCGTTTCACGCCCGAAGTATTCATCTAACGGACGCTTATTTACCGTTATCTGGCCGTTGCCACGACGCAGAAAAACCCGCGCGCTGGAAGATTTTCGGCGTCCGGTCCCGTAGTACGTATCGATTGTCGCCATGAAACTCAGATCTCCAATACTTTCGGTTGCTGTGCGTGATGGCGATGATCGGCCCCTGCATACACACGCAGTTTGCCGTACATCTCACGGCCCAGCGGGTTCTTCGGCATCATACCCTTTACTGCCGCTGCGATAATACGTTCTGGGTGCGTGGTGCGAACCCGTTTGACCGCGGCGCTTTTTATACCGCCCGGATAACCGGTATGGCGGTAATAGACCTTGTCGGCCTCTTTATTACCGGTCAGCCGAATCTTAGCGGCGTTAACGACCACGATGTAGTCGCCGGTATCGATATGGGGGGTGTACTCCGGCTTATGCTTGCCACGCAATCGGCGGGCAATTTCAGTCGCTAGGCGTCCGAGCACCTTGTCCGTAGCATCGACCACATACCAATCGCGGCGAATGGTTTCGGGTTTGGCGGAATAGGTTTTCATGCGGCTCGCGACTGCTATCTGTGCCCGGAATTCGGGACCGCGGATGGTACAAGAGCGGCTTCGAACTTACAAGCGAGGACGGGCGACAAAAAAAAGGCGTGGCTTTTTCGCGCCACGCCCAAACCACCAAAGGAGGATGGAGGAGTCTTTCGGTATTTCTCTGGCGCCGGTGTTCCATACCCACGCCTACCTGTTCAGTACTTCCGCGTATTATAATTATCTAATGTTTCAACCCGTTTGTCAAATTCCGGCATCTGCCTGCGCACAAAATGTGTGCAATTCGAACGGGCAGGTACACTTTTCGGCCCGTTCGGCCGCCTGCAGCGCCAATTCTTCCGCTGCTACTTTACAGTCTAGTCGATATTTTCGAATTAAGTGTAAAAAAATGTAAACGAATGCCCCTGTAAATGGACCAAATAGGGACCGCTTCGCTCAGACGCGTAGCCGCTCAACGATTCGACCATGCGGCAGGCGCTCCGCAAATATCTCGTCCAAATCCCCCATACCCGGAAACACGCGGTAATCGGTTCAGATAGTAGGAAGATTCCTGATTCATGGTCCACCGTCATAAAAAATCCGGGCTAAGTCTCGGCCGGCGCAACGAGCTCGACCCAATGCTTAATCGGTAGTGTAGTGGCGCTTTGCAAATGCGCCCAACATCCGATGTTAGCGGTCGCGATCACAGCGGGCTGACCGACACACAAAGCGCCAATCTTGTTCTCGAGGAGCCGTCGCGACAATTGCGGTTGCAGTAACGAATAGGTGCCGGCCGACCCGCAGCACAGGTGCGAGTCCGCCACCGGGGTCACCACGTAACCCTGCTCGGTCAGTATGCGCTCTACTATACCCACCACTTTTTGTCCGTGCTGCAATGTGCACGGTGATTGAAACGCGACACGAATACCGTCGCCTCGATTCAACGCGGCATTCGATAAATTTTCCCCCGCCGCAATTTCCGCGATGTCCTTACACAACTCGGCGACACGCCGCGCTTTAGCGGCATATTGCGCATCGTCGGCCAATATATAGGCATATTCCTTAAGCATCGCGCCACAGCCACTCGCGGTAATCGCGATGGCCTCCGTTCCGTTTTCGATATGTGGCCACCAAGCGTCAATATTCCGGCGCGCAAAGTTTTTGGCTTCATCGTGGGCGTCGAGATGCTGACTGACCGCACCGCAACAGCCCGCGTTCGGCGCATCCACTGCACCTATACCGAGCGCAGCAAGAAATTCCGCAGCCGCCGAATTGATCTGAGGGGCCAGCGACGGTTGCACACACCCGGCCAACATTAACATCGAGCGCGTGTGCGTTGACGGCCGGGCGGCCCGGTACACGATGCGCATCGGAATCTTGCCGCGCAAGATGGCCGGCAACAACGGGCGCACGCCACGACCGATCTTCAGCAAGAATCCGAACCGCGACGGATACGGCAATACCGCACGCAGCACGCGCCGGAAAACCTGCGCAGGCACAGGCCGGGAAACACGCTGTCGGACTACGTCGCGTCCGATATCCAGCAAGCGGCCATATTCGACACCCGACGGGCAGGTCGTCTCGCAACCGCGACAAGTCAAACAACGATCAAGATGCAACTGCGTCCGCGCACTGACATCGCCGCCTTCCAACATCTGCTTAATCAGATATATGCGCCCGCGCGGGCCGTCCAATTCGTCGCCTAACAGTTGATACGTCGGACAGGTCGCGGTGCAGAAACCGCAATGCACGCATTTCCGTAGGATCGACTCCGCGGTATCCCCGGCGGGCGTATTGCGAATGAATTCGGCGAGCTGGGTCTGCATCAGTCGGTGACTCAGATCTCCGGGTACATCCGCCCGGGATTGAAGATGCCGCCAGGATCAAAGGCCTGTTTCAGATTCTGGTGCCAGTTCAGCAATACCGGCGACAGCGGTTGAAATACCGCGCCGCGTCGATCGCCGCCGCGAAACAATGTCGCGTGGCCACCACAACGGGTGGCAGCGTCACGAATCTGTTCGACGTCGGCGTCGGTCTTGAGCCAACGCAGCGCACCGCCCCAATCGATGAGCAGATCCCCGTCGACGTCCAGTGCGGGCGCCGCAGACGGTACCGAGAGTCGCCATATCGGCCGCGAATCGTTGAAAAATGCGATCGACTGTGCTCCAAGCCGTCGCCAAAAATCGTCCCCGCCCGGGTCCTCCTCGGCGGCGAGCGCGGCACGCGCCGCGGCCACACCGACCTCGGTGCCGGATAACCGCACCCGGAGGACTCCGTCGACATGGCTCGCGCCCGAAACCGGTAGTGGCTGGCGCGCCCACTCAGTGAACAATTTAATCGCACGATCCGCCGATACCGAGCAACGCAGGGTCATCTCCTGGGCAGGCGCAGGCAACACCTTCATCGATACCTCGGTGATGAGCCCCAAGGTTCCCAATGCTCCGGTCATCAAACGCGACACGTCATAGCCGGCAACATTTTTCATGACCTGGCCGCCGAACGATAAAAATTCTGCCCTGCCATTAATACATTGAACGCCCAGTACAAAATCACGCACCGACCCGCTGTACGGGCGGCGTGATCCCGACAAGCCGCTTGCGACGATGCCACCGATCGTAGCGTTATCGTCAAACTGTGGCGGCTCGAAACCCAACATCTGCCCTGCGGCATCAAGTTGTGCCGAGATTTGTCGAAGCGGAGTGCCAGCGCGCGCGGTGATAACGAGCTCACTCGGTTCGTAGGCAACGATCCCGGTATGCGATGTCGTCGCCAACACTTGCCCGCGCGGCTCGCGGCCATAAAAATCCTTGCTGCCACCGCCGCGAATACACAACGGTGTGTTGGTCGCAGCCGCTTGTGCTACGGCCTCCTGAATTTCCGTCAAGCCTTCAGGCATATCCCGCTGACCGCCAGACAATGATAGACGTCAAAAGCGCTCCAGATCCGGAAACGGCAACTCGCCGTGGTGCACGTGCATCGCACGAAATTCGGCGCAGCGTGCGAGTGTCGGCACAGCTTTACCGGGATTCAATAAACCGTTGCTGTCGAACGCGGCCTTGACGGCATGAAATTGCGCCAATGTCTTGGCGTCGAATTGAATGCACATTTGATCGATCTTTTCCATTCCGACGCCGTGTTCACCGGTAATCGTGCCGCCGACGTCAATGCATAACTCGAGGATCTTCGCTCCCAGCTCCTCAGTTCGTGCCAATTCACCGGGCTTGTTACCGTCGTACAAAATCAATGGATGAAGGTTGCCGTCACCGGCGTGAAATACGTTGGCAACTCGCTGCCCGTATTCACCGGACAATTCGGCGATGCGCTGCAGCACTGTGCCCAAATGGCGTCGCGGGATAGTGCCGTCAATACAATAATAATCCGGCGAGATTCGACCGACCGCGGGAAACGCGGCCTTACGTCCCGACCAGAATCGCAACCTCTCGCTTTCGTCGCGGGCCACCCGCACGTCGGACGCGCCGTGTTCATTTAAAACTCGGCTCACCTGTTCGATCTGCGCGTCCACCTCTGCGGCGGTCCCGTCCAACTCACAGAGCAGTATCGCCTCCGCATCAAGTGGGTATCCGGCATGCACAAAATCTTCGGTTGCACGGATCGCGGGATTATCCATCATCTCCAAACCTGCCGGCAGGATTCCCGCGCCGATAATGCCCGCCACACCGTTGCCGGCTTGCGTGGCATCATCGAAAGCCGCCATGATTACCTTGGCCACATCCGGTAGCGGCAAAAGTCTGACGGTAACTTCAACGATAATGCCGAGCATACCTTCGGACCCGGTCAATAACGCAAGCAGATCGTAACCGGCGCTATCTAACGCGTCGGCTCCGATCGTGGCCCGTTGCCCATCAACCGACACAATATCGAGCTTGAGGATATTGTGTACGGTAAGTCCGTACTTAAGACAATGCACACCTCCGGCATTTTCGGCAACGTTGCCGCCGATCGAGCATGCGATCTGCGAGGAAGGGTCGGGCGCATAGTAAAGATTCAGTGCATGCACGCTCTCCGAAATAGCGAGATTCCGTACACCGGGTTGCACGCGCGCCCATCGGTTATCGGGATCGATCTCTAGAATACGATTAAATTTTGCCAAACTTAGTAGTACTCCGTTCGCTAACGGTAACGCGCCGCCTGACAAGCCCGTGCCCGCACCGCGCGCGACTACCGGCACGCCGCGGGCGCTACAGGTGCGCATCACGTGCTGGATTTGTTCTACAGTGTCCGGCAATACCGCCAGCATCGGTGCCTGACGGTATGCACTCAAGCCGTCACATTCATACGGAGCCAAATCTTCATATGCGCTGAGCACCGCATCGGCAGGTAGAAAATTGCGGAACTCAGTAGCCAGCGATTCACGCAAAGCGATCGTTGACTGCGAGGTCATAGCGGGCCGAATTTCCGTCATCGTGCTCGGTTCGTCAGTAGGGGAGCCTGCGCATAACTCGGGGCGACTCAAGTTGGGATTCAAAACGGTCAAGATCAAGGCACCGAGCGCGGGTAACACTGTAGGCAATAGCATAGCTGTTGCGAAGTTTCGCGACGCTCGCACTCGGGCCCACGCCCCGCACGCGGTGAGCGACGTAGAGATTGGTTATCTTGCACCCAAATTGATCGGTCATAAAGATTACAGCGATTCCGAAAGTTTAGGCATAGACACCACGGGCGGCGACATTTTGTTAGTTCGTGAATCGATGCCTATGCGACTCTATTCTTCGGCTCTCGGCCCGCGAAAATCGCGTCCAAATCGTCCAGCATCATAAAGCCCATTGCACTGCGCGTCTCACGCGTAGCGCTACCCACGTGCGGCAGCAGAAACACGTTGTCGAGTTGCCGCCAGATCGGGTCGATATGGGGCTCATTATCAAATACATCGAGCCCGGCTGCGGCGAGTTTGCCGGACTGCAACGCGGCAACCAGTGCGGCCTCATCAACGACGCTGCCGCGTGCCGCATTTACGACAATCGCACCGTCCGGTAGCAGTGCGAGTTTTCTGGAATCGATAAGTCGCTCGGTCTCCGGGGTCGCCGGGCAGTGCAATGCCAACACGTCGGAGACTGCCAACATTGTGTCAAGGTTTTCATGGTATGTCGCACCCGACTCGGTCCGCGCATCGAGCCGATGCCTATTGTAATAGTGGATCTCCATATCGAAGCCGCGAGCCCGCCGCGCGGTTACTTGGCCGACACCACCCATTCCGACAATTCCAAGACGTTTACCAGTGACTTCGGTACCCAACATAAAACTGGGGCTCCAGGAATTCCATTCTCCGGAACGAATCATTCGTTGGCCCTCCGCTGCTCGGCGAGCGGCCCCAAGGATCAACAATATGGTCAGTTCAGCCGTTGCGTTTGCCAGTACGCCTGGCGTGTTGGTGACGATAATGCCCCGCGCCGCCGCCGCTTTGAGGTCGACGTGGTCGGTTCCAACCGAAATATTTCCGATTGCGCGAATACTGTCGGGCAACTGCGCGATCACATCTGCGCTTAGGCCATCGGTGTGACATGCTAAGATCGCGTGCGCACCGGCGCATTTCGCGAGCAGGGTCGCGCTCGGATACGGCACGTCTGGCGGATTCAATATTGCCGTGTAGTCACGCTGCACGCGTGCCTCAACGGCCGCGGGGAGTTTACGCGTAACGACCACGACGGGATGCGGATTCATGACCACGGCACTCACTTGGTGACTCAACCCGACTGTAGCATACACAAGCCCTCCCGGCCGCCGCGCAATTGCCATACAATAACACTTCGACCACTACCAAGCGGTGAGATCGATGCGGCTACCTGACTCAGCGACCGAATTATGCGACCGGCTCATTTTAGGAGCCGATCAGGCGTTACGAACGATATTTGCCGACCCCGCCGACAGCGGCCGGCCCGATCCATCGGCAAGCACGGCTACGGACACGATCAATGATAGCGAACGGCGAAAAGCAGCACGCCTAATGCGAGTAAATCACAGCGGCGAGGTGTGCGCCCAGGCTTTGTATCAAGGCCAGGCCACAACCTCCCGCAATCCCGAGCTGCGCCGACAACTGCAGCGCGCATCCGATGAGGAAAACGATCATCTGCGATGGTGCGCCGGACGCCTGCAACAGCTGCAAGCCAACAAGAGCCTCCTGAACCCGTTTTGGTACGCAAGTTCATTTATTCTGGGAGCCACCGCCGGTGCGCTCGGAGACAGATGGAATCTCGGTTTTTTAGCGGAAACCGAAAATCAAGTTGTGGCGCATCTCGACGATCATCTGACCCGGTTACCGGAGTCGGATTACGCGAGCCGTGCGATTTTAGAACAGATGAAACAAGACGAGGCCGGACACGCCACCGAAGCCGTCCAGCGCGGCGCGGCGACGCTCCCGGCGCCTGTACGCGGGCTAATGCGTATCGGTTCACGCTTGATGACGCAGACGACCTACTGGATTTAAGTCATTGGATTTACGCACGCGGAACGGAAATTCGTAAACAGTCAATTTCCAAAACGCACCGTGACGCCGGAACATGCAACCGCGATAGCCTCGGCAAGTTATGCTGAAAATTTCAGGTCTAAGGCCAGCCTTCGTGAAATATCCGAATTAAGCCGGGGGGCCGGAATCAGCGACTGCGCGTGACGAGACACCGTCGATTGCGCTTGGCGGCGCGCCGCCACTGGCCCAGATCGAGCCAAATAGAAAGCACAATGCCGCTCCGAGCGCGACCGTAACGCCAATCGCCTGCAGAGGTGGGGTGTGTGAAACCACCAGCATCCCAAACACTAAAACAGTCGTCACACAGCATACCCATAGCGCTTTGAACGTTGTCGCCCATTCCTCGTGGTGGGTCGCAAGACGATTAAAGAACAACGCGTAGTCAAGCCCAAGTCCGATTACCAATAACAATGACACCATATGAAACAATGTGAGCGGTAAACCCAACGTCACCAACAGAGCCGCGACCGTGACCACCGATGCGATTGTCGGGCCAAGAATGCGCAGTGGCCTCAGCACTGAACGAAAGTACCCTGCCAGCACGAGATATATCGCCGCAAGGCCCCATCCCAGCAACACGGCCATACGCTCGATTGCGGTAGACATGACCCGCGTCGACTCACCCTTCAAGTGTAAAAACACCGTCTCCACGTCATTCTCCACCGTCTCTAAATTCGCTATCGCTCGCGCGTCGGCCACACCGTGCAACAGCACGGGCGCGATCCAGCCGCTGTTTGACTCGAACAACAATGACGCCAGCCGGGAATCCAATCCGGAACCACTAATGTTTCCCAATGTTAACAATGGAGCCACCTTTGCCCGCTCTACATCGTCGAGGAACGGATCAAAAATACCGGGCTTAAAAGGTAACCCGTCGAGAGCCGCGCCGAGGCGCCTCTGTAGCGTGGCGCGATCGGGCAGCAACGCTTTACGGGCCTGTTGTCGCGCCTCACTGGGCAGGTATTGCGCCGCCATGTCGTACCCGGTTATCGCACCGTGTTCCACTAACGAATCCAGCTCGTCGATCAACGTCTCACTATGACGCAATACTCGCTCCGCCGTCGGCGCAACGCTAACCAACAATCTACCGCCTGCCCAAAACCCCAAATCATTACGTAGTTTTTTATCGGCTGCACGCCGCTCAGTCTGAATTGGGCTGAGTGAGTCGACGTCGAAATTGAGCCGCGGCCGCTCAGTGGCAGCCAGGTACAAGATCGCCAACGCAACCACTACGAGCGCCGGAATTTGTGCGTAATGTGCACGCCGACCCAGCGCCTCCACCCAAGCGTGGACACGCTCGACTCCTTGGCCTAGCGGCAACCGCCGCGGCATTATCACCGGCAGTATCCAACGCGTCGTCAGGGCCGCGGCCGCCAGGCCCGCCACCGCGAAAACGCCGAGTTGTTTCAATCCTTCGAACTCCGACAGGACAAACGTAACGTAGGCGATGATCGTGGTGATTGCGCCTAACCGCAAGGTTGGCCAGATTTTGTGGATATGCCGCCGTACCCGTGATCGGTCGCCGTCGAGGTGCGCGAATAAATGGATTGGATAATCGACGGCAATCCCGGTCAGCGTGACCCCGAACGCGAGAGTAATGCCATGAATCGACCCGAATGCCAACAACACCGCCGCCGCCGCCACAATTACCCCCGCCAGTAATGGCACAAACACATACAATGTGAGAGGCAGTGACCGAAAAGCTACCAATAAAAACGCCCCGACCGCCAGCGTCGCCACTATGGTGAGCATCCGCACGTCGGCCCGAATTACTTCGTTGGTCTCAACGGCAAACACGCCGGGCCCGGTCAATTCTATCGCGATCGGCGGTGCCGCCAACTCGGCGAAGGTATCGCTAATCGATTGCACGGCTTGTGCCTGTCCGTCGAAATCGAGGCCCGAAGCGGCCATTTCCAATACCATAAGCGTCCGCCGACGATCCTGGGAAAACCACACACCATGTAGCTGTAACGGTCCTTGCCGCTTCGCATGTTGCCCACTCCATGCATCGAATAGGGCCAATTGTTCACCGGTGGGATCGGCCCGTAGGAATCGCTTCTCGATGGCGGCGAACGGTGACGTCAACCCGCGTAATCGATCTTGTAACGCAGCATGTAAACCGGCCTCGGTAAATCGCCAAGCCAAATCGGTTGGGGTAAGCAAATAGCGATAATCCTCGATGAGCTGCTGGTCGGTCGCCGATAGCGCGTATTCGCCATTATGCGCACTATTAAATAAAGGGGATTCCCGAAACCGAATGGCGAGGTTTTTATTTAGGGCGCCCAACTCAATCTCCGGCGCGCCGCTTAATGATACGAACACAAGATTTGAAGTCGCGCCACGATCGAGCTGCTCGAACAACAAACGCTCGGCGCTGGAACGACCGGCCGGCATAAATACACTTAAGTCGGTGTTGATTGTAAACCTCGAACCCACAATCCAAACCGCGATCACCACGACGATCCCCATGGCGATCGCGGCTAACCGTGACAGGTAGTTAGAGGTGAGCTCCGAATGTGGCGCGGCGGGCGGGCTATCAGACATGAAACGGAAACACTACGATTTCGTCGCGTCGCCGTACGTAAGTCGCAGCACCGACTCGTCGCCATCCGCCTCGTAGGTCTCGATCTGGACAATACGCCCGGCCGCCCCGCGAATTCGGATCTGTTCAATAATCTCCTGCAGCTTCGGGTCACGCGGAATCAGGTGCAATTCCCAAGCGGACTCCTCACCCCAAAGGTTGGCCCGATAATGGCTCTCCAAAGTGGGCAGATCGCCGGCCAGCGTTGCGCGAACACTATCGACGATGCGCTCGATGACGGGACTCGCGTCCAGCGAATAACGTCGTACTCGTCTTTCATCGGATGGCTTACGGATGGTCACGAGGTCACCATCGATCAGCGTCGTCTCTTCGAACGGCTCGGTAATCGTTTTTTCCAACCAATCCGGGGCGCGATAGCGAATCGTACCCGCCAGTTCAAGCTCGTCGGTCAAAAACATCGATTGCTTGGTTTCGACAAATGGCGAATCGATGACGCGAATTTTGGCCAGCGCTTGCATTACCTGCTCAATAGTAAACTCACTAGCGTTTGCGGGAACAGACGCGGCACCGAGTAGCCATGCCAACCATACTATCCTGCTAGTTTTGATAATCATTATCTATCCGTCACACCCACCGGGCGACTCCCGACGGTTGTTAAATCGGTGGGAATAACTGAATTGCGGTCCGCAACACTTAACCTCAGACGCGCCGGCGTTACGCACGCCAATACTCAGCCACGCGGCTGGAATTCCTGCAAACTGATGCTGCGCCCGGCGCAGTCAGTAAATCTCACAAAAACGTCTATTGATCCATTTTCGGTGCGATTTGAGCGTCCGCAACCGACGTAATCACCATCTGGTGCTCGAAGTAAACCGTATAGCCGTCATACTCCCAGCGCGTAATGGGGGGCTCACCGACAGCCGGCTGTTCGAGCTGCGGGCTTCCATAGGCGCCGCGCACTTTGTCCATCGTCATCGGATTTGTTGGCATAGACATCATTTCCGCCATGCCGTCTGAGTCGCCGCTAGCATCCTGACCAAGGGCCGGACCGGAAGCCGCGACGGCGACCGCGATGATTGAGGCTAAACTAAGAATGGTACGCATTGCTATCTCCTTCGATTTTCCGAGTCCCACGTGGGAATCAATCATTTTCCCCACCAATAATAGCGGTATTTCCCAAATTTCGCATGGCGCGGGCCGCCGTCATGCCATCGCGGGCGGCCGAACGGGCCGTTAATCGGAGTGGCTGCGCATGTACAACGCATAGATTGCCGCGCTGAACAACATTACGGCGCCGGCTTGGTGTAACGCACCGAGCCACACCGGAACTCGCAGCAGCAGCGTTGCGATGCCCAAATTCAACTGAATAAAAAGTGCACCGACGAGAATATGGGCCGCCGCGCGTGTACGACGGTCGTCGTCACAGCACAAGATTCTCAGCCAGAAACCGACGATAGACAATGCCGCCAACAATGCCAGTGCTCGATGCACAAACTGTATCGCGGCCACGTTTTCAAAAAAATTACGCCAAACCGGCGTCAGCGACAAAATTCCGGCCGGCCACCATTCACCGTTCATCATCGGGAATGTGTTGTACACAAAGCCGGCGTGGGTTCCAGCAACGAATCCACCGCTCGCCACGGTACACAACACAACGACAGCAATCCAGCGCACCGTAATCCAACCAGGCCTGGCGCCAGCAACGCGCACCGCTTTAGCGGTCACCAGATCAATCGCCAACCACAGCAAAAAACCGTAAATAACCATTGCCAATAGCAAGTGTGCCGTCAACCGATACTGACTCACATGAGGATCGGACACCAACCCGCTTTGCACCATGTACCAACCCAATCCGCCCTGCAACGCCCCCAAAAGAAACGCTGTCCACAATTTCAATATGAGTGGTCGCGGCAAAACACGCGCGAATAGAAACCCAATAAAGGGAATTAAAAATACCAAACCGATAAGCCGGCCCAGCATTCGGTGTGCGTACTCGAACCAGTAGATCCGCTTGAATGCAGCGAGATCCATGCCGTAATTGTTTGCCAGATATTCGGGAAACTGTTGGTAATCGACAAACGCTTGACGCCAGGCGGCTTCGCTCATCGGAGGCAACACTCCTGATACTGGGCGCCAATCCACGATGGACAATCCCGACTCAGTAAGACGGGTAACACCACCCAATACAATCATCGCGAAAATTAGCGCACAGCAACCAAACAGCCAGACTGCCGGCCAGCGCGAACCGATAAGTGAAGACGCGGATGGGGACACAGATTCCAAATGCACGCGACTAGTGAGCAATTCGCACCGCGCGACTCCGAACCCTCGCGGCACAGTACTACTAACCGGAATAACGCCGGAATACCAACGTCGAATTGGTGCCGCCGAAACCGAAGCTGTTTGACATGACCACGTCAAGGCTAATTCGGTCACGCAGCTCACGCACAATCGGAAACCCACCCGCGGCGGAATCGAGATTATCGATATTGGCAGAAGCCGAAATAAATCCAGCCTCCATCATCAACAAAGAATAAATCGCTTCGTTTACACCAGCTGCCCCCAACGCGTGGCCCGTCACTGATTTGGTTGAGCTTATCAACGGCAATTGCTCACCGAATACTGTGCCGATGGCTTCGAGTTCACGCAGATCACCAATTGGCGTGCTGGTACCGTGAGCGTTAATGTATTGCACCGGCTCGTTGAGACCTGCCATCGCTTGACGCATACACCGAACCGCACCCTCACCGGACGGTTGCACCATATCGTAGCCGTCGGACGTCGCGCCGTACCCGACCAGTTCGGCATATATCTT
>JAOTWM010000594.1 GCA_029862885.1 Gammaproteobacteria bacterium | reverse complement strand
ACAAAGTCACAAATGAATAAGATTTGAGGAAATTAATCAACGGTCCTTTTGAGGTTTCGATCGCTATTGCTATCGGTTGGTGATTGTACCGATCTGCAAGTTCGAGAATCCACTTGGTTAATTTTTCTGGGGAATGTTCTACTGTTAATCGTTCAAATTTATTTGAATCCTTCTCTTGAATGCATATGTCATGATTTTTATCAGCCCAGTCAATGCCGATAAATGCGCAATATCTGTATGGATCGTTAGTGCAACTTCAAGCAGGCCCGTTCTTCTTTAAAAAAATTAATTTTCTAGCTGGACACAGCGTAATATCGGTGTCAGATTGTCACCATGTCAATGGTAATGGACAAACTGAATATCCGTGGAACGGTTGAGTATGAAGCAGCACATTTTCGTGGATTTTGGGAGCGTGCGAAGAAGCGGCTTGCAGAGGAACGTTCAACACATGCGGACGAATTAAGGCGAGTTTCTTGTCTACATCGAGATCAGCTCAATGAATTAGAAGGATCACTTCTTAAAGAGTTTGAGGAAAAACTCACTAGTAAACTCGCAGAGTTGAAAGGAAAATACGACAAGCAATTAAAAACCTGTCTGGAGCGGATTTCAGAACTTGAATCAGAATTGAGCCTTTTTCGCGATCAGGTCAAAGGAAAAGCGAATAAGGAGGGGCTTGATTTTTCAGAGGACCGGGTGCAGAAGCGGAAGAGACGCAAGAAAGGTGGCAAGAAGCCAGGCACTAAGGGGGGCCGCTTAGCCCATGATGAACTCCCAGCGGTGGCTGATGAAGTTGAGCTTCCTGAAGATCAGCGTCGTTGCCTGAATTGTGGTCTTCTCTACGATCCGATGAATGTCAGCGAAGACAGCGAATTTGTAGACTGGGAGTATCGTCTGGTACGGATTCATCGGCGGCGTCACAAGTATCGACGCGGTTGTCAGTGTCCTGATTCACCGTTGATTCTGGTTGCCCCTTCAGAGCCTCGAGCAATGCCCCGGAGCAAGTATAGCGATCAGTTCTGGATTGAGATTTTGGTCAACAAATACGCCTACCAGATTCCAACAGAGGTGACTTGTGAATTACTTTCCGGCCATGGTTTATTGGGGATTCGGCCGCAAACGCTAAGTGCTGGGATCGAACGAATGGCTTCGTTGCTTGACCCGTTGAGTGAAGCCACAGAAGCGCATAACCTGGAACCGAGTCTTAATCAGGCGGATGAATCGTCAATCTGCGTTTTTGTTGATGGCAGTCATAGGGAGTATTTCTACCAGTATACGACGGTAGACACGGTCGTATGCACGCATACCGCCAGCCGTTGCGGCAGTGAGATTGCCGATTATTTGAGGTCAGGCAACACGGAACGTCTGGTCACTGATCGGCATAGTCTTTACAAGAGCAGTGCGGTGAATGTGCTTGAGAGTTTGGTAATCTGTTTTTGTTGGGTTCATGTGCGCCGTGATTTCATCAAGATCGGGCGCTACCAACGTGGGCATCGAATTTGGGCTATGGGTTATTTACGGATCATTCGTCGATTATTCCGACTGAATCGGCAACGTTGTAAGGCGCTTGACAAAGGTAATGCCCAACGCGTTTCCCAATACGATCGTCAGTTACGCGAGAAACTTGAACAGCTTCGGCAGAGCGCTGAAAAAGAATTGGCCGTTAACGATTTAGTCGCGGTACGTCGCAGGCCCTTGAAGAGCCTGCTTAAACACTGGTCAGGCTTAACTGTTTTCATCGATCATCCCGAAGTGCCGATGGACAATAACCGGCCAGAGCGCAACTGGCGGGACTTAGCGCGTTTTCGGCGCAACTGCTATGGTGTGTTCAGTGCCAAGTTTGCCAAGGTGACGGCACAATTGATGACGGTGATGATGACACTCAAAATTAACGGCATTGCTTTAGTGCCTTATTTACAGGAGTACTTCAAGGCTTGCGCTGAGGCTGGCGGCAAGGCACCGGCGAATCTGGACGGGTTGCTGCCATGGGCATTGTCGGCAGACATTGAGCAACGTGTGCGCAGACAGACAGCGGCTTTTGAGGACACATCGTGAGCGTCGCCAGCTACCGCTATTGTGGCCGCAACTTTACTACAGCGGAATTCAAAATCATCGATACTATCATCCGGACACCCGATCATCCGGTGCGTGCTGAGATTTCACGCCGGGTGTGCCGGGAACTTCGCTGGTATCGCCCGAATGGTCAACTCAAGGACATGAGTTGCCGAGTCGCGTTGTTGCGTATGCAACGTGATGGTTTGATAAGCCTACCGCTACCACGCAACGGCAATGGTAATGGCAACATCCGCATCAAATTGAATGCTCGCAGCGCTCCCGGAAGTGAGCTTAGTGGTCGCGTTGACAACTATCCTTTTGATATCGAGATCGTAGACAGTACCGAACAGTCGCGGCTTTGGAATGAATACATCGCACGGTACCACTACTTGGGTTACACCCCGCTGCCTGGCGCGCAAATCCGATATATGGTGAAAAGGGATCAGAAGGTTTTGGCGGTGCTTGGATTTGGAGCAGCAGCGTGGAAGATGGCACCACGTGACCGGTGGATCGGCTGGACGACGGCTCAGCGTCAATACCGTCTGCCCTTCATTGCCAACAACAGCCGCTTTCTCATTCTACCATGGGTCCGGGTGAAGAATTTAGCCAGTGCGATACTCGGAGCCATCGCCCGACGAATCGTTAATGATTGGCAAATGCGTTACCATCATCCTGTATGCATGCTAGAGACCCTGGTAGAGAAAAAGCGTTTTGCCGGCACTTCTTATCGGGCAGCAAACTGGTTACACTTAGGCTCCACCCAAGGCCGTGGAAAACTCGACCGAGCGCATCGCCATCCCTTGCCTGTTAAGGATATATACGTATATCCGCTCACGAAAGACTTCCGAAAGGTTCTCTCCAACGAGGCGGATTGAACTTGTACATCCAACAGGA
>JAOTWM010000113.1 GCA_029862885.1 Gammaproteobacteria bacterium | reverse complement strand
CGAATCATAAAACAGATTTGCGCCCGAGAACCCGACTGTCGCGAATCCATATAAGACCACAGCGAGCACCCATTGCCCTTGCGCCACGACGTATAACGCGCCAGTCATGACAATACCCATACAGGCAAAAAACATCAGAAAACGTTTCTTCGCACCGCTTTTGTCTGCAATCGCCCCAAGCACCGGCGCCAGTATCACAATAGTGAGACTCGCGATCGAATTGGCTGCGCCGAGTTGGAACGTACTGGTTGCAGCGTCGGCTCCGGAACTCCAATATTGCTTGAAGAAGATTGGAAAAAATCCGGCCAGTACGGTCGTCGCGAATGCCGAATTGGCAAAATCGTAGAAGGCCCAAGCCATCACCGTCGGCTGACGGTAGTTCGGTTTCGGCGGCGGCAAGTTCATTGGCACCTATACGATATGTTGGATTATTTGAGTAGATTCTAGATTCAAGGTCCGCCAGCGTGAAATATCTCGGCTAAAGTTGTTCGAAAATGCCGTAATCAGGTTGGCGGACGCTGACTTGGATCAGCCTCGTGACGCACACCTTTTGTTTCAATTCTTAAACCCCGACCATCACGGGCATCACCAATGAATGCACTAGCGATTATTCACGGCGAGCATCGGAATCTCAGCAGCGTATTATTTTGCCTGGGGTCTCTCGTCACCGACATCGAAAAACACAATGTTAAACCCGATTGTCGAGTATTTCATGCAATTGCGAACTATATTGAGTCATTTCTCGACCAGTATCATCACCCCAAGGAAGATGAATACTTATTCCCGGCCATTGCGCGCCAATATCCACGCGCGCAACCGCTAATTGATGCGTTGGAAGAGCAACATAATCGTGGAACAGAGTTACTCCACCGCGTGCGTCGAAAACTCGCGACGTATGAGTACGTTGGGGCCGATGCATTCATACCGTTTCGGGATGCGGCTCGCGACTATATTAACTTCCAACGCGAACACATTCGCAAAGAAGAAACCGAATTGATGCCGTTAGCCCGCGAACACCTGCAAGTATCCGATTGGAAACCTATCGACGAAGCCTTCCTCGCACATACGGACCCGCTGTTCGGGGAGGCCAGGAAGAAGGAATTTGAAATACTCTATTCCACGATCATACGGTTGGCCCCGGCACCCCACGGTTTCGCGGCCGAATGGCAGCAACAACCGCAATAGGGACGAATCCGCCGTGATCGTCTTTGGGAACCTCTGACTTTACAACACAAGACTCAGAATACCGGAACAGTTATATAAAACCGCCGGATTTGGAGTCTCGGGTTCGCCCATAATTAGGCCGTTGGTATTGACATCGAGCCGTCCATCAACCGTGCCGGTGGTGACGTCAACCGTTCCGGTAAAAGCGCTAGACACTCCATCGACTTCCGCGACCGTTCCGAAACCCGTTGCCGACACATTCGCGTTGTTCCGCGAACCCGTGAGTACGGTTATGCCGCCGCCGATCGGAATGGTCATAGTTACTGCGGCAGTATCAAGTTCTATCTCGCTATCGCCACCGACAAGGCCAATCACCGTTACCAAGCCGGCCGGATCATCCACCACCGCGCATAACAACACACCGGCCAAGCTCACGGAATCGATTGGCTCGGGTCCAGGTTCGGGCTCCGGCTCGGGTGGCGGGCTCTCGCCTCCGCCTCCGCCACCCAGCACGAGCGCGCCCGCCAGCACACCACCGCCAATAATCGCGGCTTTGGATACACCCTTATCCGTTTGAGCAGCAATCTCAAACACGCTGCCGTCGCGGATTTCCAGTGAATACCCTTCGCGGACAATGCTTCCGGACGCATCTTCGATCTGCACGGTATAGGTACCATCGGGAATCGTGTTCCCATCCAGGTCCACCAACAAAACACGGCTATCGAGATCCGTGTCCGTCACTAGAAAAAAACCGTTATCGCCGGAAAGCTTAATGGTGCCACCGGGAACTGGCGCACCACTGTCAGACTTGATGGGAATGATCGGCCCCGCTGCATAAATGGCAACCGTTACTAGCGTCGCGATGATCGTGACAGCGATAGATGAACATCGCTTTGCGGTTCGATTATCGGTCATTGTTGTTTCTCCGCTGCACCGGGTTGATTTCAATTAAATTACTGCATCGCGCCATGCACGGCGCCGAGCAGTCGTTTACAAGTTAGGCCTACCGGTCTCGAAGCGCAGGCCAGTCGGTCGTCCGCCACAGGTATCGTTTTGGTCTTGTGGGCATGCCGATACGACAATGTATGCGTCCATTTCAGCCCGCAATATCACATAGTCACCCGCATTGGTGGCTGGCGCTTTGATAGTAAACGAACCGTTGCTTTCAAGGAAGAAGTTGGTAAACAAGTTCCACGGTTGCGGCGTATAGGGCAGCACCAATCCTAAGGTGGATAACGCGAGACGCAAGTTATCCGCACAATTCGGATGCCGTTCGTCTGCCCCGAGTTGCAGGTAACGCGCAGCGTCGCAAGCCGCGAAATCCATATCGTGCTGGCCCGGTGATTGATCCGCTAGCAGCGTCACAATTGCGCGTCGCCGGTTAGTGTAAGCAGCGTCACCAATGCGCGGAAAGCGCTTTGCGATAGACGGTTTAGTGTGCTCGCACGATAAGTGCTCAAAGACGTCAGCGCGGCTGAAAGCCCAAAAATCGCACGGTTGCTGACCTTCTACATCGGTAATACGTACTGCGTCGCCGGCACTAACGGCCACGCCGTATCCACAACACGGTGCAACATCACGGACCGCTGCAGCTTCAAATCCAATCGTATTCATAAGCCTTTATATATGCGGCATGTGTTCGTATTCGCGCGTCAGGCCGCGGGCGAATAGTAGATTCAGTTGATGCCTAGTTGCTGCAAATTTTGCCGTGCCGCGAGATGCCCTTGGCCGGCGGCCTTACGCAACCATTCGACGCCCTTATTACGATCCCTGGACACACCGAGGCCCTGTTCATATAACAAGGCCAGATCGTTCTGAGCGCCCGGATCGCCTTGTTCCGCGGCACGCCGATACCACTCGGCCGCGGCGGCATAATTTTGTTGCACCAGCCAACCCTCTTGGTACATACGCCCTAAATCGGATTGCGCCCAGGCTTGATTGGATGCAGCCGCATCGCGAATCTGTGGCGCAGCGCGGCGCACCCACTGTTGCGCAGTGGCAGAGTTCTTCGCGACCCCGTAGCCCGCGTCATATATTAACGCCAGCCGAAACTGAGCGCGTGGCGACCCCTGCTCTGCCAACGCCTTCAAATTACCGAACGCGATGTCGTAGCGGCCCGCGTAATACGCCTCCAATGCCCGTTGCAAGATGCCATTGGACTCCACCGCGGGCGTTGCAGGGTTCGGTGGCGCGGGCGGCTTAGGCGCGGCGATTATTGTGGGAGCGGGGGCGGACACGGCTGCGACCGAACTGCTACCACCGTCCTCCGTCGGTATGCGGCCCGCCTCGATTCGCTCGAACAGACTTGCGGCGCGTGAATTCTCCGAATCGATCGCCGCACCTACCGTTGCATAGGCCTCGGCTTCGTCCCAACGGGCCGCCGCTAACGACGCATCCGCAGTATCGAAGTACCGGCGCGCCAATTCGGCTAACCCGGCGTGCACCGTCGCATCGTCGGGGGCCAAAACCAACGCCTGCCGGTAATATTGCAAGGCATTATCTCCAGGGGGAGTAATCCAGCGGCCGGCCTTCTCCGCTTGTTCCGCCGCACTGATGAGCCGAACGACCTCCGCTTCACGTTGCGAGTCATCGCGTTTCTCGCGATCGCTTTGCGTATCGCTTAACTCGGCCTCCCACTTTCTCCGTTCCTGCTGGGTATGTACGTCGATAATCGCCTGGCGCAGCGCCCGGATCCCCGAATCGTGCGGATCGATTTGAATGGCCCTGTCGAGCTGCGTTTCCGCTGCCGCCAAATCACCCGCTACAACCGCCTGGCTGCCACGCTCAAGGGCCCGTTGCAACAAATTTGCGATCCCCTCCCGCGCCGCAACCTGCTCAGCATCAATTTGCAGTACACGCCGATAACTCTCGAGAGCATTATCGCCCGGCGGCGATACGTCACGGCCCTCAGCGGCCGCTTGGGCCGCCGCATGCAGTAAGTTACGAATCTCACTCTCGGTAGCGGCGGCCTCCGCCGCCTGCCGTTCTTGCTCGACTCGTTGGCGTTCCGCCTCAATTTCATCGATCCGGGTTTGCACCGCCACATCAACCTCTATTTGCCGTTCGCGCCGCTTCTCTTCTGCGTATAACTGTCGATAATTATCGACGCGTGCATCGTCATCGTGGCGTGCAAACGACTCATCACGCCCGGCTGCAGGCAGTAAGTCGGGTTGCAACTCCACCACTGCAGCGTCCACTGCTACATCGGCTTGCGTCGGCGAGGCATGCCTTGAGTCCGCTTCGTACCACCACCATAGGCCCACCGCTCCCGCGGCGGCAACAACACTAGCTACAATCCACGGCCCCGGTGCGATCCTGCGGCTACGGTGGGACCGACGAGTCGGTGCGATCGACCGGCGTGCGGCGACTGGCACTTCGAGCACTTCCGGTTCGGACGAAGCGCCGGTGGGTGCCTTTAACACCGGCACCGGCTCTTTCAGGCCTGCCACTGAACTCAACGATTGCAATATCGACTGCACCGAGTCCGGTCGCGCGTCGTCGAACGGCTGCAGCATCTGATCGATTAGGCGCAATAACGCTGGATCGTATTTCCGGTCGGCAACTTGCACGGCCGGCAGTAACGGGTCATCGAGGCCACCGCTCAACGCAGCAACCCGCTCCCGAGCGTCACTGGGCCGCAACCCCGTCACACAGCGGTATAACGTCGCTCCCAGTGCGTAGATGTCGGTGCGGGTACCGAGACAACTGTGCACGGAATACTGCTCTATCGGCACATATCCCGGTGACAACCGCGCTACAGGAGTGGCGTTTGTAGTTGTTGGATCCCGAAGTGCCGTTGAGAATTCAATCAATTTCGGAATACCGTCGTCACTGATCACCACGGAACCCGGGTGAATATTCCCGTGCACTAATTGTGCGGCGTGAACGCTGGCCAATCCATCCACCAATCCTTCCAGAAGTCGCATCACTTCAGTTGGCGGTAACAAACCACCCCATTTCGGCAGCAACCGGTTAAGGGGCTGGCCGGAAAAATCCTCCATCACGATGTAACCGGTTCCGGCATCTTCCATATACTGCGTCACCCGCACCAAATGTGGATTGTGCAGTTGCGCCCAGGCCCGCGCAGTACGCAAAAACTGCACGAGTCCCTGTTCATAAAAATCCTCAGTACTCGAATTCCGCGGCCGCACTAATAACGTCGCCGGATCGCGCAACGCCCATTTTTCCGGCAGATACTCGCGAATCAATATCGGTGCATCGGTGTCGCGGGCGCGGGCACGATAGGTGTTACCCTCCTCGTCCACAGCCAGTGGAGCGTCGATTATGAATGCATTGCTCGCCGTACCTGGCTCGAGAGTAGAATCGTGATCGGCGGCAGACATGGGCAACGGTATTTGATCGGAACGTCTTGGCCCCTTATTCTGCAACGTCGTAGGCGACCGGTCCAGAGATTCGGTGAATGCCGGAATCATGAATTTTTGGTATACAACAATGGAGATAAATGATGGCTACAGCATTGATAACCGGCGCGAACAGGGGCATCGGCCTAGAATTTTGCCGACAATTACAGGCCCGCGGCGACAAGGTCATCGCGGTTTGCCGGAGCGACTCCGCCGAACTTGAAGCGACCGGCGTCCGCGTCGAGCGCAACATCGATGTCACCGACGACCGATCGACCGAGAAATTGGCCGCCGCATTGGGTGATATCCGCCTGGATTTATTGGTCAACAACGCGGGAATTCTTCAACGTACGCCGTTGGACGAGTTGGACTTCGATGTGTTACGGGCACAGTTCGAGGTCAATGCATTGGGCCCCTTACGCGTCACCCGGGCATTGTTGTCACATATGGCTCCGCACAGCCGAATTGCATTGATCACCAGCCGTATGGGTTCGATTACCGATAATACATCGGGTGGGAGCTATGGCTACCGAATGTCCAAGGCAGCGCTAAATATTGCCGGCAAGTCGTTAGCCCACGACCTCGCCGCCCGCCATATTAGCGTCGCGCTACTGCATCCCGGCCATGTCAAAACCGATATGACGGGGCACACCGGAAACAGCGACCCGAAAACTGCCGTAGCCGACTTGCTGCAACGAATCGATGAGTTAACGCTGGCGACATCGGGAACGTTCTGGCATGCAAATGGCGAAATTCTGCCGTGGTAGTGGGGACCTAACTTCCGAGTGCCGGTCAATGCTTATTCGTCGCGAAACAACTTATCGCCCTGTTCGCGAATAATTTGTTTCGCTTTCTGCACCGCATGCTCCGCGGCCGACTCGCGACTGGTGTGGGTATCGGCACGAATGAATGATTGGCTCTTAACGCCCGAATCGAATGATTTACTGATACGTCCGGCGGTGTAGTATTTACCTTGTTCTTCATGGACTACGGGCTCAATCGAGTAACCCTCGAATTCGACCGGCGCCATCGTCTTTTCCTCGGGGGGTGTTTTTTTTAAGAATGACAGCCAGCCCACGGTCGGTATCCTACGCTGTGAAGGTCACCACCGATCCTACTCGATTAGGAATGACCGTACCACCTTCTTATGGGGCATCCGAGGAGGCGGTAATTTTTCCGCATTCAACACATTTTCCCAACCAATCAATGATTTATAGCTCTCTGCAGCAACTTTTCAGGTATCGGCACGACCGAGTCAGCGTTTGACGGGCACCGGCCGTCATCGCAACAATGACGGACCCAACCCAACCATATTCGCATTCATGAATAATCACATCGAAACCTTTCGCGCGGTAGTCTATCCGTGGCACTGCGACCACCAAGGCCACATGACGACCATGCATTACGTCGGCATGTTCGATGCGGCATTTTGGCATCATGTATCGGCGATGAGGTTCACCCGCGCATATTTGGCTCAACATCAAACGGGATTCGTCGATCTCAAGGATACTCTTGAATACAAAGCAGAACTGCCGGTCGGCAGCCTCGTGGTAATTGTGAGTGAAATTACACGAATCGGAAAGTCATCGATCACCGCGCTACACACGATGCGCAACGCGGAAACAAACGAGATCGCCGCAACTTCGGAAAAAATCAGCGCTTATTTCGATTTACGGGCGCGCCACAGCACACCGATACCTGAGGACATCGCGATACCGATGCGGGCAATGATAACTTCGGCAACCGGACAAGACTAGGTCTCCCGGTACACATCGTGCCTGACACCACAACCTTTAACGACCTGTTAAGGCACCTGGTGGGCTTCGATACCACCAGCCACAAATCTAATCTTGGGTTGATTCACTTCGTCCGCGACTACCTTAACCAATACGGCGTTCCCTCAACGCTTATTGAAAACGGAAATAAGGACAAGGCCAATCTGTTTGCCAGCATCGGCCCCGACACATTGACCGGTGGCGTCGTACTCTCCGGTCATACTGATGTAGTTCCCGTAGTCGATCAAATTTGGAGTAGCGATCCGTTCACGCTAACGCGCCTTGGCGATAAATTGTTCGGACGCGGCACATGTGACATGAAAGGTTTTATTGCACTCGTGCTGGCGGCCGTGCCCGAAATGGCCACCGCGCCCTTAAAATACCCGATTCATATTGCCCTCACCCACGATGAGGAAACGACTTTCGAAGGTGTCGCTAATCTGTTGCCCGAACTGGTAGCGATGCGGCTATCGCCACAGGCCGTGATTATCGGTGAACCCACAGAAATGCGATTGGTCAACGCCCACAAAGGTCAGGGCCACTTAGAAACGGTAGTACGGGGCGTCGAAGGCCACGCGAGCCTGCCGGATCGCGGCGTCAATGCGATCGGATATGCGACACGCCTAATCGCCGGGCTCGCGGAAATTGGTGAATCCGCGAAGCAGAGAACGAGCGCCGTACCCGGATTGGACCCGGCATTCACGACGGTAAACGTGGGCCGTATTGAGGGTGGCGCTCAATTCAACATAATCCCTGGGCGCTGCAGATTCGAATGGGAGTATCGATCGATTCCCGATGCCACCAGTCGCTCAATCGTTGATGAATTCGATGAATTCTCGACAATGTTGGCAAAGGAAATGGCCGCGCGAAACGAAAAGGCGGGAATCTTAACTCGGGCGTTACTGGAAGTGCCGGCGATGACCCCACAACCCGACTCCCCGGCCGAACGCCTAGTCACACAACTATACGACTGCGGCGACCCAATTGGAATCGCGTTCGGAACCGAAGCGCCGTGCTATCAACAGGCCGAGATGCCAGTGGTGGTATTTGGCCCAGGCAGCATCGAACAGGCACACCAACCCGACGAGTTTGTCAGGATCGAGCAGTTACAACGATGCACCGAATTTCTACGGAATCTTATTCAACACCTTACGCATACCTGATCGCGCACGCCGCAGCACGAACCTCACAATTCGTAGAAATGCCGTTACCTAATTTTTTACGCCACTCCACCACCCGGCATCGCCTGCACTTTTATGGCTTGGCATTACTGATCGCTCTGGCGGCGATACTACTGATCGGCACCGGTGCCACGGTCGCGAAAAATTTTTCTCAGTACCCAGGATTTGCCGAATACTACGCGTCGTATCCTGCGCGCAGCACACGACCGACGGCTAACGAGCAAGCGTTATTACATCAATTCCGGCCACGCGTATTTGTGGGGGAGCACCAATCCCATCCCATTTCGTTTTACGACGACTATATCAACAACGGTACCTTGGTCGCGGGCGATGGCCGCATAATCAGCAACGCGGTAACACCCTCAATCCTCAACGCCCATAAATACGATCCGAAAGCCGTATTTACGCATGACCCGGATACCACTGCATTTAGCCGGCCGGTAGCATTTGCTCGGATCGACCGCCTCCCTCAATCCGCTCGCACACTGGGCCTAGAGCAATCTCTCTCATTGACGGTACTAACCTACCATTTCGTGTTTCGTGAATCCGGATTACCGGCCGGGCTCAAGCAACCCGCGTCTACGCTGCTAAAACTCACCGGGGGACTCAACGATTGGCACCAACTCGATCACTACACGGCCGCCAGCGTAATATTGTCGTCGGACCATACGCCGATCGCACTGATGCTGCAGCAACATAACTACACGCGAACCTACTTGTTCGGCGAGGCGCTGCCGCGCCCTACCGATGATCGCGTAAAAATTGACGTGGCGATCCGATCTAACGAGTTGTACCCACACCGGATTGGGAGGACGGAACACCGCGCCATACGATTTACAGACCCGAACGGGATGCGCTATCTGATGGGATTCGGCAAACCGCCATGGATAGCGGCACCTGATGTGACAAATCCCGAACGCGAAATCGACTACGAGCTCGCATTTCTCCCTGCTGGCGACGCATTTTATGTTTTCCACGGCTATCTCGGCGCACGGCGACTGCTACCGGGCCGAGACGGCCCTCCCGGCGCGGACTACAACACCCTGCCTGAGGTAAAACCGCTACGCTACCAGCTGTTCGCAGGGTATTGGCGCGAAAATAATCGTGACGATTTGCAGCGATTCGTACGGCTAGTCGTAGAACGCGGCGACCGGCGCGCATTCGCCAGCGCTCAAGCACGAGTATTCCTCGCCAACATGAAGTGTCTCAACGATATACCGAAAGGTTGCAAGTTACCGTAGCGAATGCAAACAGCAACCAAAGCAACGTGTGATCAATTTACGGCTGGTCGCGTTGCATATTTTCAGTCTTGCTTGCGTACGATATCGATTCGTGTATCGTTCGCGGCCTCCAAGCTCGCAATCGCATTTTATGGCATTACTTCCACGCCACGACTCGCGTCTTCCGCATTCGGTAATCGGCGCACTGTTGATGGTGGCTACCTGGCAGATCGTCCCGTTTATGGATACGATCGCCAAACACCTCAGTAGCTCGTATCCCATCCTACAAATCGTCTACGCACGTTTCTTCTTTCACTTCGCCGTGGTCTTTCCTGTCGTAGTTTGGCGGCACGGCGCGGGCGCCGTGCGCACCGACAAAGCCGGTTTGCAGATTCTTCGTGGTGGTTTCCTACTCATGGCCACGTTGTTGTTCTTTACTTCCATCAGCTATATCCCGCTCGCCAACGCGGTGGCGCTGGTGTTCATCGCGCCGGTTATACTGACTGCGATGTCTGCGCTGTTGCTTCGGGAAAAAGTACCGGCGACACAGTGGATCGCAGTATCCGTTGGATTTATTGCAGTACTTATCATCGTGCGACCGGGTTTTACATCATTCCACTGGGCCAGCCTGCTTGCACTGTGCACGGCCGTCGCGTTTAGCCGGTATCTCCTGTCAACCCGAATGCTAGCCGGGACCGCGCCACCGTTGGTGACGCTCATGTACGAGTCGCTGCTCGGTGTGATCGCGACGTCGGCAACCCTGCCGTTCGTCCGGGTGGCTCCGGCAGCCATGGTTTGGCTGCTTATGGTGACGCTCGGCGTGATTGCCGCTGTCTCGCATTTTCTCGTGATCAAAGCGTTCGAATTCGCGGATGCATCAGCGCTCGCGCCGTATAACTACACGGAGATCGTCATGGCGACGGCACTTGGCTATTTTGTCTTCGGCGACTTCCCGGATCCATGGACCTGGGTCGGCATGGCGCCCATCGAAGCAACTGCGGTCTAAATTTCCGTCCCACGGTCGCCGGGCAACGACGCAACCCATCGTTAACCGAGAGGTGCGCCAAGTGCTCGGGCTAGCACGACTCTGCCGCTAGCAATGCCTCGGCCTTATCCTGCAGACGTTTGACGTGACGGTCGATACTGATGATAAACCGAGAGTGGCGGCCACGCCCCACCGTTTCGACGCGATCTGCAACTTCGGCCGTCGCGGTCACTCGACGTCCCTCCACAGCAATGACCGTTACCGTAATAACCACCTGCTCGCCGAGCGGCGTCGCACCGATATGGTCGAATTCTACGTATACCCCAACTGAGCTTTCCGCTTCCGAAATATGCTCCTGAATAAGTCGCAATGTGGCGTATTCAACATCACTAATCATCGCCGGTGTGCTGTACACTCGCAACGCTTCGCCGAGGAATTCAATGGCTCGCGCCGCATCCACTGTCACGCATTCGCGGCGCGACACTCCTACTAATTCGTCATAGTCCATGCGAGTACTCCTTCAACTTGATATGCCCGTGTTCAGCGAGTCAGGAAACGTTTGGCCGCTGGGCACACCTTGCAGGCAATGACTAGTCCTTGCCAAGAGGTACAACACCCGGACGAGGGCTTCCCGGCTCGCCCGAAGGGAGCTATCCAAATGGTCCAATACTGCGTTGCAGCCCTTGAAAAGGCCTGCCCATTCGCTGCGGAACGCGCCTTGTCCTGGATCATCTGGATAGCTCTGAACACGGGCATATCAAGTTGATGAAGTACTAGGCAACGATGACAGATAACACTGGTGCGCGCAATTTTTACGATAGACCGTGCGTCGTCGTCCTGGCTACAATCGGCGTATGAAAACTGTAACCCTGCTATCCGGAGAACAGGTGCCGGCAGGAGTACTCTATCAAACGGATATTGACGTCTGCAGAGTCCACCCAATCGGTCAAGGCAAGAGGCTGCCCGCCAGCAATGGCCAGTCCTTGCCAAGGGCGGCAACGCCGCATTGGCCGATTCGGTGGGCTCCCTGCGGGCGAGCCGATAAGCGACCCTTCGCTGGAACCGGTGCACAAATGCACTGCCGGTGGATTGCAAAATGTTGCGCCGCGAAACGATGCAACGCCCGCGCAGGTCGCGATGGCATGGCTGCTGCGGCGACCCGGCGTTGTGGTAATACCGAAAGCGGCAAGAGGGACCCATGTCGATGCAAATCGCGCCGCATTGGATCTTCAATTGACCGCGGACGACCTGACCGAACTCGACGCAGCATTTCCACCGCCAGTCGCCGCGACACCATTAGAGATGCGCTAAATACGCGCCGCGTGATAATCCATAACCGTACACCGAACCGACAATAGCAATTATGTCCACCCAGAGCACTACGACCCGATCGGTAACGATTAACACTCTGACCGAACTAAAACTAAAAGCGGAAAAATTCGCTTGTTTGACGGCATACGACTATTGCAATGCCTACGCGATTAGTACTGCGGGAGTCGAAGTTATCTTAATTGGCGATTCACTGGGGATGGTCATTCAAGGCCACGACAGTAGCCTTCCAGTCACGGTCGACGACGTGGCCTATCACGTGCGTTGTGTACGGCGCGGTAATCAAGGTGCGCTGCTCATGGCGGATCTGCCGTTCATGAGCTTTTATTCGGAAATGAAAACCCTAGAGAACGCAGCGGTACTCATGCGCGAGGGCGCGCAGATGGTCAAGCTGGAAGGCGGTGCGTGGCTGGCCGAGTCGACCCGATTGCTGACCGAGCGCGGCATTCCAGTATGCGCGCATATGGGTTTGACCCCGCAATCCGTCAATCACCTCGGCGGCTACCGGGTACAGGGTCGCGATCCCGCAAAAGCGCAACTCATGATCGACGAAGCACTGATCCTGCAGGACGCTGGCGCGAGCGTATTGCTACTGGAATGTGTGCCGGTTGATTTAGGACGAACGATCACCGAAAAACTCGAGATTCCGGTCATCGGAATCGGTGCGGGACCCCACACCGACGGTCAGATCATGGTGCTACACGATATGCTGGGGTTGTATCCCGGTAAAGCCGCCAAATTCGTAAGAAACTTCCTCAGCGGAAACCGCGACGGCGTGCAGGGTGCGTTCCGAGACTACGTCGGCGCAGTGAAGAGCGGCACGTTTCCGGCGCCGGAACACTGCTACACGTAAGGATCCTCCGATCGATTTGGGAGTCAGAACAGCCAGCAATAAATCAATCAGAGGTTCCCGAATTCGAGTTGCACTACGCCGCTTCCGCAGGCACAAAACTTAGGGCCACACCGTTATTGCAATAACGCTTGCCGGTCGGCGGGGGTCCATCGTCGAATATATGTCCCTGATGCCCG
>JAOTWM010000112.1 GCA_029862885.1 Gammaproteobacteria bacterium | reverse complement strand
AACGTCGCCGTAATATTTTATGGACTGACGGGCCCAGCGAAGTAATCAACTAAATGTGGTGTCCATTTTGTTCGTCGGATGATACCCGCGTCATCGATTCGCGATTGGCCGATGGCGGTGGCACGGTGCGTCGTCGCCGCGAGTGTCAGTCCTGCCAGGAGCGGTTCACGACGTTCGAGCGCCCTCAATTACGCTTGCCGCAAGTCATCAAATCGGACGGTCGGCGTGAAACGTTCGACGAAGAAAAGTTACGCGGCGGGGTGCACCGGGCGCTGGAAAAACGGGCCATCCACACCGATGTCATCGAGTCTGCCATCAACCGTATTATGCGGAAGCTCACGGCGAGCGGTGCGCGCGAGACACCGTCCAAGCGAATCGGTGAAGCCGTCATGCACGAACTCGGTCGGCTCGACGATGTGGCCTATGTGCGATTTGCGTCCGTGTACCGGCAATTTCAGGATCTAGAAGCGTTTAGCGAAGAGGTCGCGAGATTGCGCAGCCAGTTATCCGACGAAGTACGCAAACGCCAAATGTCGTTGATTCCCGACGATGGGGATGACGCGGCGTAACCAGCGGCGGCTTCGCGAACCGTAAATCTGCCGTCGATGGCTGGAACCGAGCAATCAAGCGATGACCATCGCTATATGGCGCACGCGCTGCGTTTGGCGCGGCGCGGCGAGTATAGCTGCCATCCAAACCCGCGCGTAGGCTGTGTGGTGGTCCACTCCGGCGAGGTTGTGGGTGAGGGATGGCACCAGCGTACCGGTGAAGCCCATGCGGAAGTTCACGCACTGGATATGGCCGGTGAGCGCGCGCGCGGCGCCACGCTGTACGTGACCCTCGAGCCTTGTTGCCACAGCGGCCGCACACTACCCTGTACGGATCGCGTGGTACAAAGTGGCGTCAGCCGTGTCGTGGCGGCGATGACCGACCCGAATCCAGACGTAAACCAACGCGGGCTAAAGCAGTTGCGAGATGCGGGCATTGAAGTTACGACCGGTGTGGCAGAAGCCGAAGCACGGGACTTAAATCGCGGATTCATCCGACGCATGCAAGTCGGGATGCCGTGGGTCACCATCAAGCTTGCGTCCAGCCTCGATGGCCGCACCGCGACGGCCAGTGGCGAGAGCAAGTGGATTACCGGCGAAGCAGCGCGCGCCGACGTGCACCGGCGCCGCGCCCGTAGCGGTGCAATTATGACTGGCATTGGGACCGTGCTGGCGGATGATCCTACGCTTACGGCGCGCGCGCCGGAGACGGTGCAACAACCACTGCGGGTTGTCGTTGACAACAAGGCGCGGCTGCCGCTCACGGCGCGCTTGATCGAACAACCCGGCGCGACGCTGCTGGTAATGGCACAATTGGCGCCGCAGCGCGTAGCGGCCCTGCGTGCACAGGGTGTAGAGACCCTGCTGTTGGCGGGTGACGACGGCTCGGTATCGTTGCGCGATTTGTTGGCAGCGCTGGCCGCGCGCGGTGTGAACGAGGTGTTGGTTGAAGCGGGCCCGCGATTGTGCGGTGCGTTACTGCGGGAACGTCTTATGGATGAACTCATCGTGTATTTTGCTCCACACCTGCTCGGCGACGGCGCGCGCGGTTGGTTCTCGTTACCGGGGCTCGATCGGATCGGTGAACGCATCCCGTTGCAGATCGTCGAAGTCATCAATGTTGGTAAAGATCTGAGGCTTAGCGCTCGCATGGACGATAGCTAGCTTGCATATCGTCAAGGAGTATTGCCATGAGGGTAAATGAGCATCGGAAGTCGCAGAGCAACGCTACCGGGTCCCTCGACAATGGCTCCGTGCATTGCTCTACCGCCTACATCCCTGTAGGCAGCGCCGCTGACGGCCTAAAAGGGCGTTTTTCCGGGGCAACTCGCTAACTTGCATATCTTATAGGGGTATAGCCAATATTGTTTACCGGTATTATTCAATCGCTCGGACGTGTTGCCGCGGTGGTTCCTGGCAGTGGCGATGTACGGATCCGGATTGACGTCTCGGGCCTCGACGCCTCGGCCATTCGCAACGGCGACAGTGTCGCGGTCAGCGGTGTGTGCCTAACGATCGCGTCGATAGCGAAGCGTGAAATCGCGGTGGATGTATCAACCGAAACGCTGTCGCGCACGGCGTTTGGCGAGTTGCAGGTCGGGGACGATCTGAATTTGGAGCTCGCGCTCACACCGCAGACGCCGATGGGCGGACATTTTGTGACTGGCCACGTCGACGGTATCGCGTCGCTCGCCGAACGTTACGACGACGGGAGGTCGGTGCGCATGAGCTTCACTGCGCCGCGGGATTTGGCGGGTTATCTGGCGGAGAAGGGCGCCGTTACGGTCGACGGCGTAAGCCTCACGGTCAATTCCGTGCGTGACGCCCAGCATGATGTTACATTTGCAGTCAATATCATACCGCACACATTGCACGCGACCACGTTTCGGCAGTTCGAAGTAGGTCGGCGTGTGCATGTCGAGGTCGATATGATCGCGCGTTATTTGAAGCGGTTGGTGGAAACTGGGACCGGTAGTTCGGATAGATAAGCTGTATGCTCTGTATCGACAACGGCGCAGTAGAATAAATTACGAGCAATGAATACGAATTTGGATACGGCCACTGCAATGTCACCGCAACGTGATATTGGCATATGCGATATTGAAGACATCATTGAAGACTTCCGGCAAGGCCGGATGGTCATCATGGTGGACGATGAAGATCGTGAAAACGAAGGCGATCTGCTCATTGCCGCAGAATGCATCCGTGCCTCCGACATTAATTTTATGGCGTCTCACGGCCGCGGCCTAGTGTGTTTAACGTTGACCCCTGAGCGCTGCGAGCATTTACAGTTATCGTTAATGGTGAACGACAACAACGCGCGCTATTCGACAAATTTTACCGTATCCATCGAAGCAGCCGACGGAGTGACCACGGGTATTTCCGCGGCGGATCGTGCCACCACGGTATTGGCGGCCGTGCGCGCGGACGCGAAGCCGGCCGATTTGTTGACCCCGGGCCATATTTTCCCAGTTATGGCGCAACCCGGCGGTGTGCTCACGCGCGCAGGCCACACCGAGGCCGGTGTCGATTTGGCGCGCCTGGCCGGATTCGTGCCGGCCAGCGTGATCTGCGAAATTTTGAATGAAGACGGCAGCATGGCACGGTTGTCGGATTTGCTCGAGTTCGGCAAAAAACACGATGTGAAAATCGGTACGATCGCCGATCTGATTCGCTACCGGCTCGCACACGAGCCGACTGTGCATCGCACCGCCGAAAGTACGTTGCTGACGAATTACGGAGAATTTCGGGTCGTCACCTATGAAAATATCGTCGACAACAGCACTCACCTGGCATTGGTCAAAGGCGACATCGATCCCGCTGTGCCGCAGCTTGTGCGAGTGCACGTGTTCACGGGCGTACTCGATATGCTCAGTGAATTACGCAGCGATCACCCATGGTCGTTGGATGCGGCATTGCGCGCCATCGATGCGGCCGGTAGTGGCGTGCTAACGATTCTGCAATACCATGCCGACGACGGCGATCCGTTAGCCGTTACCGATGAAATCGATTTGGCATCGAGTCCGGTGCCGACCTCCGATGCCGATGAGGGTATCAGTGATTTACGCATGCTCGGGGTCGGCAGTCAGATTCTTTCGGACTTGAACGTCAGGAAAATGCGCGTGTTGGGAACACCGCGCAAGGTGCACGGCCTGTCCGGATTCGATCTCGAGATCGTCGATTATGTTTCGGAACCGGCGGTGGTGCGCCGGGTTAACTGAGCGGAACGAATACTGTGACTGTTATCGAAGGGGATTACTCTGGCGCCGGAAGAAATTTTGCGGTAGTTGCGGGCCGGTTTAATGAATTTATCACCGAGCGCCTGGTTGCGGGTGCAACCGATACACTCAAACGCCATGGTGTTGCGGAGCACGACATTCATATTGTGCGCGTACCGGGGGCGTTCGAAATTCCCGTGGCGGTTAAGGCTCTGGCCGTGGGTGGACACTACGTGGGCATCGTCGCGTTGGGGTGTGTGATCCGTGGCGCCACTCCACATTTCGACTATGTCGCAGGCGAGTGCGCACGCGGCGTCGCGGAGGTCAGCCGCCAATACGATGTACCGGTTGGTTTTGGGGTTCTGACTGTCGATACCGTCGAGCAAGCCATCGAACGATCCGGCACCAAAGCCGGTAACAAAGGCATCGATGCGGCGATGAGTACTTTGGAGATGGTGAATCTGTTGAATCGGCTGCAGAAGTGATTGCGGATTCGACGGCGCGCGCAAATGCCAACTCAAAGCCGACACATTGCCCGCCGCAGCGCCGTACAGGCGTTGTATCAGTGGGATCTTACCGAACAAGCTCCGGAAGACATTGAAAAACATTTTATTAGCCGACACGAACTGGCCGGTGGAGCGCTGGAATACTTTCGGCGTCTGGTCGAGGAAGTGCCGCTCCATCACCAAGAGCTGGACAGCCATCTTGAACCGTTCCTCGATCGCGATTTTCAGCAAGTCGATCCCGTTGAACGAGCGATCTTACGCGTGGCCACCTATGAACTGGAGTATGAATCGGACGTGCCATTCAAAGTCATACTGGACGAGGCCATCGAGTTGTCGAAAACTTTCGGAGCGGAGCACGGCTATAAATTCGTAAACGCAGTGCTCGACCGGTTGGTACTGACGTTGCGTCCCCCCAAGGAATCGTAAATATCAAGTTGGACGAATTCGGTCTCGTTCACCGCTACTTTAGTACCCAGACCTGCCGCCGCGACGATGTCCGTCTGGGGATCGGCGATGACGCAGCTGTGGTCACGCCGAATCCCGACTATGAGTTGGTTGTTACTACCGATGTATTGATCGACGGCATACATTTTCCGCCATCCACGCCGCCCGCTGCGCTCGGCCACAAAGCATTGGCCGTTAATATCAGCGATATCGCTGCAATGGGCGCCGAACCGGCGTGGGCCACATTGAATCTGGCGCTGCCGGTGAGCGACGAGCGTTGGCTCACGGATTTCAGTGCTGGGTTTTTGGAAATTGCGGATCGATTCGGCATAGCGTTGATCGGTGGTGATACGGTCTGCGGTCCGCTCGCGATCGGCGTGCAGCTCATCGGCCAAACGCCAGCCGGTAGCGCGCTGCGACGCGACGGCGCGCGATCCGGCGATCGAATCTATGTGACCGGTACGCTCGGCGATGCGGGGTTAGGATTGCGGGCATGCACCGGAGAATTATCGATAGACGGCGAAGATCGCGCGCATCTCATCGATCGGTTGCAGCGGCCGCTACCGCGCGTCGAGGTGGGGCGCGTGTTGCGTGGTATCGCGTCGGCGGCAATCGACGTTTCCGACGGTTTAGCGGCCGATTTGGGGCATATATTGGAGCGTAGTGGGTGCGGCGCGGACGTGGACCTGGCGCGATTGCCGTTGTCGGATACGTATCGCCGCTGCGATCCCGGTTGGGATCCGGCCGTCAGCGGTGGTGACGATTACGAATTGTGTTTTACCGTTGCGCCTGAGCGCAATGCGGCATTGCAGGCCGCGACCCACGAACTCAATGTGCCGATCACGATGATCGGTGCGATTTCTGACCAGCCGGGATTACGGTTGCGGGACGAATGCGGGCGGCATTATCAATCCGCGCAGGGCGGTTATCGGCATTTCCAGGATTGATGACGTAGGCCCGCCCATGTCTGATCCGGCCACTCATTCCGGCGCCGAACCGCGCGAGATATGGCGACAACCCGTGCCTTTTTTGGCATTTGGATTCGGCAGCGGACTGGCATCCAGTGCCCCCGGCACGTGCGGAACTCTGGTAGCCGTTCCGCTTGCATGGTGGCTGACGGGTCTGCCGGTGAATGCGTATGCGGGGGTCGTGTTGGCCGCATTCGCTTTCGGAATCGCGATTTGTGCCGATACCACACAGCGGCTCGGCGTGGCGGATCATCCGGCGATCGTCTGGGATGAGATCGTCGGCTATATGGCCGCGTTGTTATGGTTGCCGCGTACCTGGTGGGTATTTGCAGCCGCATTTGTGTTGTTTCGGATTTTCGATATTGCCAAACCGTGGCCGATTGGCGTCGCGGACCGGTGTTTGAAAGGTGGCTTTGGCATCATGGTGGACGACCTGCTCGCCGCCGTTTATGTGAATCTCATATTGCAAGTCGCGGTGCATTATTTTCTGTAAACGCGCTCAGTCCCCAACGTTCAATGAACAGCGCTTCGATCGTCATAACCGCACCGGGTGCATTGAACGCCGAAGAGCAATAGCGATCAGGCTAAGACCCGCACGCCTTTGGTTTCGGTAATCAGTCGATAGGACTCCGGTTCACGGTGCAACGCGAGATTGAAGATGTTGTCTTGTATCTCCCGGCAACGGTCGAGATCGCATTCATGAGTAATGACCTCGTCACCCAGGGTCCCACATTGGGCAAGGATCTCTCCGGTGGGAGCAACGATACAACTGCCCCCGATCAGGTCGCATTCTTCTTCTCTACCCGCCTTGGCCACGCCAACCACCCAGGTTCCATTTTGATAAGCCCCCGCTTGCATCACGAGACGGTTGTGAAAATCCTGCAAATGATCGTGCTCGGGGGCCGGTGGATATTTGACTGGAGTGTTGTAGCCAAGCATTACCATTTCGACTCCCTGCAGACCCATGACCCGGAATGTTTCGGGCCAGCGGCGGTCATTACAAATACACATCCCCATTCGACCGCCGAATCCGTCGAATACGGGGAACCCTAGATTTCCGGACTTGAAGTAGCGTTTTTCAAGATGTTGGAAGGGCCGCCAAGGTTCGTGTTCAATGTGTCCGGGGAGGTGTACCTTGCGGTACTTACCAATTATCGTGCCCAAACGATCGACCAGGATTGAAGTATTAAATCGCCGGGTTTGTCCCTCCTCGTGTTCCAGTTCCGCGTATCCCAAATAAAAACCGACTTTTAATTCCACTGCCAGTTTAAATAGGGGTTGTACCGACTCGTTCGGCATTTCCGTTTCAAAATATGTATCAATTTCGACTTGATCTTCCATGAACCATCGGGGAAAAAATGTGGTTAACGCCAATTCCGGGAACACCACCAATTCAGCGCCACTCGCGGCGGCATTACGCATCATTGCGCACATCCTGGCGACCGCCGACGAACGCGGTTCGTCCCGCGCGATGGGTCCAAGTTGTGCGGCGGCGACCACTAAGCTTCTAGGCACTAGCGTTCTCTCCTCAATTTGCTTGTGCCATCACAACCTGTAGCAATGTGTTGGCGCCCGCTTGAATATGTTCAGGTTCCGTGTGCTCGCGGATATTGTGGCTAATGCCGCCGTGCGACGGTACGAAAATCATCGAGGTCGGACAATTCGGCGCGAACATCTGTGCATCGTGACCCGCGCCGGAGGGTAATCGCTTAACAGAATAACCGAGCCCTTGGGCAGTCTCTTCTACCAGTCCGATCATGGAAGCGTTGAATTTCACGGGTGCGAACCGCGCAAGCCTCCGGTTGCTCACCTCAACCCCTTCTTCGCGAGCGGTTTGCATTACGAACTCGGCCATACAATCCTCGGCCTGTTTCAATAATTTGTCATCGGTGTTGCGAAGATCCACCGTAACCAAAGCGTGATTTGCAATCACGTTCACCAGGTTCGGCTGCAGCTGATTAACACCCACGGTAGCGACTTGATCGTTGCCAAATTCAACGGCCAGTCGACGTGCCTCGAAAGCGATAGCCGCAGCCACGTACCCGGCGTCGTGACGTAGGCGCATGGGTGTCGTACCGGCGTGGTTGGAGACGCCTGTAATCCGGTATTCGGTCCAGGAAATCCCCTGAACACCGGTTACCGCTCCGATATCGATTCTTTGTTCCTCCAGCACAGGTCCCTGTTCGACGTGCAACTCACAAAAACAATATGCCTGAAACTCGCCCACCGGGGCCGCACCTGCATATCCGATTCGGGATAGATCGTCTCTGACACTAGTACCATCGATGCCGCGAACGTTTAGCATTTCATCAAGATCAAGCGAACCTTGATGGACACCGCTGCCCATCATGTCTGGCGCAAACCGAGCGCCTTCCTCATTGGTAAAAAAACCGACTGCTACTGGTCTATTGGTTTCGATGCCGGCATCATTTAGGGTGGCGACGACCTCCAGTCCTGCCAGTACGCCAAGATTTCCATCATAAAGACCGCCGGTCGCGACCGTGTCGATATGCGATCCTATCATTACTGGAGGCCCGTCTTTCCGACCCGCCCGCACGCCGATAACATTGCCGATCCGATCGATACCAACGTGAAGACCCAATTCCTCCATCCAGCGCCGCACCTGGTCGCGTCCTTGTCGATCTTCTTCAGTCAATGCCAGACGACATACGCCTCCACCCTCGAGGGCACCGATTCGGCCGAGTTGGGCGATACGTTGGAGCAATCTGTCATTATCGATACAAACGTCAGCAACGGTATTGAGCTTTGCACTCATACGGCTATTGCCTCAGGTTTACGACCGACAATCTCGGCATAGGCTTGTGGATCGGTTGCGCCTTCGGTTCCAAACAAGACTACGCGAGAGGACGAGTCGAGCCCGACTTTCCCCCGCGCGGCCCGGTCTCCGGCAATAGCGAGAAAACCCGCTAATCCGGCCACACCCGATTCGCCGGCTACGAGGGGTGCGTCTCCGCATTCGGCCGCTGCCAACAAGCGCATGGCGTCAGCCGCGGCCTCATCGGAAATTTTCATGGCCGCATTGGCGCCTGGTTTGAGGATGATCCATGCGAGTCGCGAGACTTCGCCACACGCTAGCCCACCCATAAGGGAATCGAGGCTACCTTTAATCACAACAGGCTCCTTTCGTTTCAAGCTCTCGAACCAGCAAGCGGAGCCATCTGGCTCAACCAGTATCGTTTTCGGCCGGTCTACCCCGAAATGCTGCCAGAATTGGGCACAGGTGGCGGCCGCCATACCGCCCACCCCGGCCTGGAGAAAAATGTGGGTCGGTGGTGTGTTGTACGGAAGTTGCTCAATCGACTCGGCGGCCATTAACGCATAGCCTTGGGTCACATTCCGCGGCGCTTCGATGATGCATCCGTCCGACGTGTCCGGTACGACGTGCCAGCCTTCATGAATCGCCGTCTCCCGGGCGGTACGTACCGCATCGTCGTAACTCCCGGGATTACGCCGGACCACTGCGCCAAGATCCGCGATCGCATGTTCACGCTGCTCGCTGACGGCTTCGTTAATAAAAATTATACAACGGCACCCGAACATTCGTGCGCCCCAGGCTACAGAGCGGCCGTGGTTACCGTCGGTCGCGGCAGTGACAGTAATGCCGGCGCAAATCTCCTTGTATTTTCCATCAAGCAAATCGTGGATCGAAATCTCCTGTTTTCGCGTATCGGTGGCAATCGTGCGCATCAACAAACGAGCAACGGCATACGCACCCCCAAGGGGCTTGAAGCTTTTTAAACCGAAACGCTGAGCTTCGTCCTTATAGTGAATATTCGCAATACCCGTAGCCCGTGCCAGTCCTGGAAAATCTATCAACGGAGTGACAGCGTACCCCGGCCAGGAGCAAATTACTTGTTTCGCTTTGAGCAACCCCTCAGCGTTTAGAACTTCGGCCTGGGCCGTACCGTACGGCACGCCGGAAATCGCCGAAGGGTTTAGCATTAACTCAAACAAATGTTTGTTATCGAAGAAAGACATCCCGTAGTTGATATCGATTCGGACAGGACGAGGCCCAGCCACTGAAAGTGGCCAGGCCTCACACAAATTGCGAATTGATGAGCGCTACTGCGCGTTCTTGATTGCATTGAGCATGGCGTCGAGCATATCGGTACCTTCCGCACCCAGTTTTTCCGTGATTAGCGCACGCACGGCCGGCTGCGTCGCGGCGGCGAATTTATCCAACTCGGCCGGTTCCACCGTATTGATTTCCATGTTTTCGGAAAGTTTCGGCAAACCCTTTTCGGACGCCTCGATCACCCGAGAAACCCCACGGCCCGCTTCCGTCGCGACTTCAGAAGCCCAATCAACAATATCGCGATGCTTCGGCGATAATCCATTATAGAAGTCTTGATTCATGGTCCAGATGTATGGCGTGATGACGTGATTAGTAATCGAAAGGTATTTCTGCACTTCATCGAATTTGGCAAATGCGATAATGGGAATCGGGTTCATCTGACCATCGGCTACACCGGTTTGTAACGCGGTGTAAACTTCAGCCCAGGGCAGCGGCGTCGGTTTGCCGCCCAGAGAACTCACCAGCGTCTGGTGCGTCGGCAGGGTCATAGTGCGAATTCTCAAATCTTGCATATCTTCAACGGTCTTGATCGGTCGCTTCGAGTTGGAAAACGCAAAGAACCCTCCCGAATCGATCATTCCCAATACTTTGAGTCCCGTTTTCGCCTCCAAATCGGACGTAAATTTCTTCCCGAATTCGCTGCGCTGGTCGATTACACGATTCGCCACGGCTATATTTGGAAATGCGAAGGGAATATCGAAAACACCCACCAGCGGATAATGCTGTGCAATGCCGCCTGCCGAAGAAATCGTCGATTCGACAATACCATCACGCACCTGCTGAATGACTTCGTTGTCTTTGCCGAGTTGGCCGTTGGGGAACAACTTGACCTCGATCGCTCCGCCACTGGCACTCTCGACTAATGATTTAAAGATTGTTGTCATAGCGCCCGAATGGCTTTCGAACGCACCCTCCGGATTGAGATGACCGACGCGCATCGTAACCTCGGCTGCGTTTACGGTCCCAGTTAGTAAACACGCGGTAGCTAATGCCGCGCCCAATTGAGTTGCCTTGCGTAGAAAATTCACGGACTTGTCTCCTTTAGTTAAATAACGACGGGCTGTTTTGTATGGACGATACCCGTGACTCCTACAACCCAAGAAGCCGAGGTATGGCGAGTGTCATATCTTCCCAGTACGCGACGACGAAAAGTATCAACGTTTCGGCGATCAAAAACGGCCATAGGGATTTCGTAATCGATTCCACTTTTTCCTTGGTAACGGACGCCAACACAAATAAACACGCACCGACCGGTGGCGTCATCAGGGAAATATTAAGCGCCAATATGATCATAACTCCGGCGTGCACCGGATCCATGCCGATCGCCGCCGTCAACGGCGTCAATACCGGAGCAAGAATGATTAATGTTGCGTTGATATCCATGAACAGGCCGATGAACAGCAACAAAATGATAATCATACCGATAATGGCGTTAGGGTCATCCGACAGCGCCAGGAAACCCGCTGCAATTGCTTGCGGAATCTGATTGAAGGTCATCCACCAACCAATGATGGAAGCCGATGCGATGATCAAAAATATGATGCCGGTAATCCGCGTTGTACGTACCAGCATGTGGTAGAGATCGCCCCACGATATGCCCCGGTATATTAGGCCTCCTACTACCAGTGCGTAGAAAACGGCGATAGCGGCCGCCTCGGTCGGCGTCGCAAAACCACCAAGGATGGAGCCAAGAATAAACACGGGCAGAACGAGTGCGAGAAAACTCTTTCTAAATGCCTTGAGTATAAAGCGAAGGCTCGGGCGCTGATCCGATTTCGGTAAATTCCACCGCTTGCCGAATGTCGCAATCACCGCCATACAAATCAGGCAAATTAACAAGCCGGGCAAAATTCCGGCAGCGAACAATCCCGCGATTGACACGCCCATGATGGAGCCGTAGATGACCATCAGCGTGGACGGTGGAATTGTCGGCCCGATGATCGAACCGGCAGCCGTCACCGCACAGGCGAAGGATTTCGTATAGCCCTGACGCACCATCGCGGGAACGAGCGTGTTTCCGAATGCGGCCGCATCGGCGGTCGCAGCGCCGGTGATCCCGGCGAACATAACGGATGCCACCATGTTTGAATGGGCCATGCCACCGCGTAACCAACCTACCAACGCGTCAGCAAACTCAACCAGATGGGTGGTGATCCCAGATCGATTCATGATCTCGCCTGCCAATATAAAAAACGGCATGGCGAGAAAAGGAAACAGATCTAGCCCGGCAAACATTCGATCTGGCGCCATCGCCAGGAACTTGCCGCCACCCATGTCAAAAATACCGACCAACCCGGCAACGCCGAGCACGAAGCCGACAGGCATGCCCAGCAGCAAAAGTCCAAAGAAGGTGATCGCGACGATTAGCATCCTTACACTTCCAATCTATCGGCCGCCGTTACTCCGTCGCTCGACATGAAATCATGAATGGCAACCAGTAGCAGTTGCACGCAGGCCACTAGAGCGGCCAACGGTACACCCATGAAAGGATAGGCTTTGGGAATTCCTTCGATCATCGTGAAGCGGCTGAACCCACGGTCCACCATACCCAATCCATAGACCAAGATGATGGCGAAAAATCCGAGTGCGATTAAGTCGAATGTTACGGCCAACCACTTGCGCACGCTCGGCGGGAAGCGTTCGAAAACGAGAAGCACTCCAATATGTTCACGGTGGCTGATACCGCTCGAAACCGCGAGTAACGCCATCCAGATCATCAGATATCGGGCCAACTCTTCCGTGAAGGTCAATTGGAAGGGCAGTGCATAGCGGGCCAGCACGCCGAGCCAGACATCAAGCACAAGCAGTCCCAACAGCACGACACATGCGCGCTCCACATACCAGTTGAGTTTCCGACTGGCAATAATGGCCTTGTCCGCCAACACCTGCATGGCTCTCCTCGCCCTCTAATCAGCAATTCGCCAATCGCCATCGCTATGATCTAGAATTGAAACATGAATTTCGGATTCAGGCAATGCTGAAACCAACATTTCAGTTTTGTACTTATATTTACTGGAAAAGGTGACCCATGACTTTCGATACCACTACGAATGAGGCCCACAGCGATGCCCCCAGAACTTCGTTCGAAAGCCGGATTCGTGAACAATATGACGCGTTGCCGGCAAGTGAGCGGAAAATTGCGGACCTGATTCTCGAGTTTCCCGGCGATGTGGCCGCCTATTCCGCAACCGAGTTGGCGGCACTGGCAAATAGCTCGAAGGCTGCCGTAACCCGCTTGATTCGGCGCCTCGGATTCAGCAGTTTCGAGGCGGCGCGCCGAGCTGCCCGGGATACGCAGAACTGG
>JAOTWM010000593.1 GCA_029862885.1 Gammaproteobacteria bacterium | reverse complement strand
TAGGCAAGCGAGCGCGACAGAATCGGGCAAACATTCGTAGTGACCAGGACGAAAAACATTGGAAACGGCTTCTCAATAGAGGTCGACTTCAGGGAAAAGGGCTTTTGTTCTCCTTATACTCATCGGCGAACTCCTTTACCGTGCGAATGTAGTGGGTCTGGGTCTTCGGAGAGAGCTTGCGCAGCGTCATGTCATCGATCATGCGTTGACGCAGCGGGCTGCTCTGAGTTGTAGTGTTAGTCATGGGTCCGGTTCCTCGTGTTGTTGTTGCGGTTGGCACTACAACCTCAACACGGAACGGACCCATGTTGTCACATCATTGCTTCTCCCGTAATGAGGGCACCCCTACCGCCCTAGCGGTTTAGTCCCCTGGCCGAACACGGACGGTCGGAAAAAGAGAGAGTCGCCTTTCAAGCGTTACGTTTTGATCGAACGGAGCTTGCGGTTGGCTCAGAGCGTTCGGATGTTGTGCTAAGGTGACAACACTACCACTGCCTCGTGGGCGCTCCGTCCTTCTACGCTAAGGCCCGCAGAAATGTGACAACAGCATGAACAGTGCTACAGAAGCAAAGCTTAGGTTTGGTTTTCGGATCCGAAAGTCACCATTCTTTGAGTCGTCGCGCCGTGCAGGCTGCACGCACTACTCCGTTTACAATCACATGTATTATCCTGTCCAGTACGGCGATCCGCTGGACATGGACCGGCGTCTGGTCGAGAACGTGACGTTGTGGGATGTCGCGGTCGAGCGACAAGTTCAAATAGCGGGACCCGATGCGAGTCGTTTCGTCGAGCTCCTGACGCCGCGTAATCTCTCGGACTTAACCGTCGGTAAATGCAAATATGTGGTCCTGACGGCCGCCGACGACGGCATTTTGAATGATCCCGTAGCATTGCGGATGCGCAAGGACTGCTACTGGTTGTCGTTGGCCGACAGCGACATTCTGCTCTGGGCGCAAGGTCTCGCGGTAGGGTTAGAGTTTGACGTCGAGATTTGCGAACCGGATGTCTCCCCACTTCAGGTTCAGGGTCCGAAATCTGCCGATGTCATGGCGGCCCTTTTCGGCAGTTGGATCACCGACATGCCCTACTACGGCCTGCGGGAGACCGAGCTCGACGGGATCCCTGTGGTGGTGGCTCGAACCGGCTACGGGGGCGAGTTCGGTTACGAAATCTATCTTCGCGATAGTCGTTATGGCGAACAGCTGTGGGACAGGATTATGAGGGCGGGCAAGCCCTACGACATTGGGCCCGGCGCCTCGAGTCCCCGCCGGATTGAGGCAGGCATCATGTCTTATGATGCCGACATCACTCGGGACGATAACCCGTTTCACGTTGGCTTGGATCGGCTGGTTCATCTCGACAAAGCCGCGAACTTCATCGGCAGGGAAGCGCTCATCCGTGCCAAACGCAACGGCCTCGATCGAAAACTTGTCGGGGTTGAAATCGATGTCGATCCGTCCCAGGACATCGCGACCGAACGATGGCCAGTGGTCGATAACAGCGGTGCTCAGATCGGAGAGGTTAGAAGCCGAGCCATTTCCTTGCGCCTCGAAAAATATATTGGCTACGCTATGCTTCCCATCGAGCTGACACAGGCAGGCACACAGATACAACTCGCCGCTGACTGGGCGTCGGCGAGCGCTACGGTCGTGCCACTGCCGTTTGTCCCTTCACGTGCGAAGGCTTGAGAAACTAGATGTAGTTTTCTGAACTACGAATGCCGCACGAGCATGTCAAACACCAAGAAATCACCGTTGCCGCGGGCCAATGACCCCAACGGGTCGACCCCTGCCGCGCCGCAGCATCGCACGATCAGGTCCGGCCAACTGCAGACGAGCGGGCCGGCGATTGCCTGCTTCACGAACCTTCATGAAGCGGACTAGAGCTACCCTCTCGCCGCCGACGCGATCTGCCCCCGAGCGGTCATTTGAGGATATCGCGCGGCGAACCATGTCTTTGGAAGTAATCATTGATGTCCGCATCTGAAATTGCGCCGTCAAGATAATCGAACGTACCTGATGCCAGGATTTCTGCCGCAGCGCCATGAACAAAGCTAAACGCCGCCCTCGGCAATCCGCCGCCTGTACTGATGCGTCGAATCCCCAACTCCGAGAGAGTACTTATGCTAAGTGGCTGTTCCGATGCCCCCATGCCGAAGCTAATCGGGCCATCAACTTCTTCCACTAGTTTCTTGAGGGTGTTTCTGTCGCTAATCCCTGGCGCGAAAAGACAGTCTGCTCCGGCCGAACGATAAAGGTTTAGCCGCTCGATCGCCTCAGAAAACGGATCATCATAACTTGACGAAAATGATTCGCATCGTGCAGTTAAGGTGTATGCAATACCCAAGCGGTCTGCGGCCTCTCGTGCAGCCGCAATTCTCTCAACGGCGAGACTGGTGTCATAAAGTCGCCCATCACCGCTCATGACTTGGTCTTCGATACTTCCACCCACCATTCCGAAAACTATGGATTGTTTTATTGTCTCTGCAACATCCGTTGGATCGTCGCCATAGCCGTTCTCAAGGTCGCCGCTCACGGGGAGGGAGGTCGCGCGCGTTATCAAGGAATACTCGTCGAGCATTAGATCGTGAGAGACGGCGTATACGTAGTCCCGCCTCCTTTTGGCCCAATTGACGCCTCCACTGGTCGTACCAATAGATTCGAATCCCAGTTCTTCAAACGTTATCGCGCTCGACGCATCCCAAGCGCATGGCATCACGAAGGTCCGAGTCTCTTGATGTAGCTTCCGGAAGGTTTCTGCTTTAGCCGTTTGCTCAGGAGGGACATCAAACGTCATTGTTGGATCTCTCCGTCAAGTTGGTTGGGACTTCTTTCGCGGACACATCGACACCGGGCGAGTATAAGTAGGATAAACACCCTTTTCCCCCAAAATCAAAAAGTATTGATTGACCCCAAAACCCTGTTGTTTTCCTCCAATCTGAGAGTGACCACGCTAATTACGCT
>JAOTWM010000592.1 GCA_029862885.1 Gammaproteobacteria bacterium | reverse complement strand
ATGGTCTTTATCAAAAACAGTGCGCCTCATGGCGGTAGTGCGGCGAAAACGGCGCTAACGTCTAACTGAGTTACATGGATTCGTCCCGTATTCGAATAGTGCTCGTGCAACCGTCGCACCCCGGCAATATCGGTGCGGTTGCGCGGGCTATGGGCAACATGGGTCTGCAAAAGTTGTATCTCGTTGCGCCTAAAGACTACCCCAGCCCGGAGGCCATCGCGCGCGCGGCGGCGGCCGTGAGTGTACTCGATCGCGCGACCGTCTGCGCGCATCTCGATGACGCTATTGGCGACTGCCGGTGGGTTGTCGGCACCAGCGCTCGTCCGCGTGCTATCGAGTGGCCGGAAATGACACCGCGTGCGGCGATGGCTCAGGCCGCCGCCGAGTCGGCTCGACACGAAGTCGCGATTGTGTTCGGACGGGAGAGCAGTGGGCTCAGCAACAGCGAACTAGATCGTTGCGATATTCTGGTGCGTGTGCCCGTGGTCGCGGAATTTGCGTCACTCAACCTTGCCGCCGCGGTACTGATACTGGCCTACGAATTGCGTTTGGCGTACACCGCGGCAGGGGTGACGGAGTTGGCCGCGGTATCGGGATCGGCAACTGCGGAGCAGGTGCAACATTTCTACGAACATCTTGAGGTTGTGCTCGGTGAAATTGGTTTTCTGACCGCTAAGCCACCGGTCAAGCTCATGCGCAAGCTCAAGGCGTTGTTTCGGCGGTCGCGACTTAGCACCGAGGACATCAATATCCTGCGCGGAATTCTAACGGCCGTGCAGCAACCCCGTGTACGTCGTCAACAATTGCCGCCGGACCCTTGAAACAAACGCATAAATGGAGGAAAATCTCTGTTTGTACAGAGGGTTACGGGACGTCCCTTATAGCCTCTTGGAAGTTTGGCGAAGCGCCCCCATTTTTATTGACCATTAATCGTTGCGACCGAATCTACATACAATGTCTGTCTCTCTGACTGAAGCCGCTGCCGACCGAGTTAAGAAATACATCGCGCGTGATGCCGACAGCTTCGGTTTGCGATTCGGCGTGAAGACCACGGGCTGCTCGGGTTTTGCTTACGTGGTAGACCTGACCGATGAGATTGGGAGTAACGACCGCGTGTTCGAGAGCCACGGCGTAAGAATTATCGTCGACGCCGAGAACCTCGTCTATGTAGACGGCACCACGATCGATTTTCGCAAGGACGGACTGTCTGAGTCGTTCGCCTTCGATAATCCCAACGTGAGTGCCGAATGCGGCTGCGGCGAGAGTTTCGCGGTCGGCTGACGCACGGCAGTGCCTAGCCCGGAGTCCGAGGGGGCACATCTGTCCGAGTGCCGGCGCCCGGCTAACGTCCAATACCCATGAAGCACGCCGCGGCGTCGTCGGTGGCAGTGGCACCGCCAATCCTCGTATCGTCCACTGCCAGCAAGCGAGTGGCGGTTTCGACGTTAGGGTGTAAGGTCAACTCGTTCGAGTCGCAACTGATCGCGCAGTCAGTACAATCGTCGCAGTGGCAGGTCGTGGACGCGCGCAGCACGGCCGACCTCTATATCGTCAATACTTGCACCGTCACGCGCGAAGCCGATCGCCAAGCTCGGCAGGAGGTGCGGCGCGCGGTGCGCCGGAACCCGGATGCATTGGTAGTCGTGACCGGTTGCTACGCGCAAATGGATGCCGAGGCCTGCGCCTCAATTCCGGGCGTTGACTTGGTTTTGGGAAACGATCGCAAGCTCGATATCGCCACATTATTGCCGGCTTTGGAAAGCCGCGAACTGCCGCTAACGATGGTGGGCGACATGCACGGCACGATTCACCTCCCCGATCAACTATTGGCGGGATATGAAGCCCACACGCGTGCCTATGTCCAGGTCCAGCAGGGGTGCGATCAAGGCTGTACGTTCTGCATCATCCACGTGGCACGGGGGCCGAGTCGTTCGTTACCACCGACCCTGGTGCGGCGCCAGGTAGAGCGGTTAATTGAAAATGGCTATCGTGAAATCGTGCTGTGTGGGGTCGACCTTGGCGCCTATGGTGCGGATTTCGGATCACGCTATGGATTGGTCGAGTTATTGGTCGAACTTGTTGCGCTCCCGGGCGAATTCCGCATACGTATGAGTTCCGTCGATCCGGTGCACTTGGACACCAATCTCGTGGCACTGCTCGCCAATGAACGGCGCCTGTGCCCGCATATCCATTTGTCGATGCAAAGCGGCAATACCTTAATTTTAAAGCGTATGAAGCGCCGCTATACGAGTGAGACCCTATACGAACGCATCGGCGAATTACGAGCCGCGTTGCCGCAACTGGTATTGAGTGCCGACGTGATGGTGGGGTTTCCGACCGAGACCGATGCGCAATTCGCCGATACCCTGAACGCACTACGAGATCTACAGATCGCATTTCCACACGTTTTTAGTTACTCAGAACGGCCCGGGACTCCGGCGGCGCGGATTCCCAAACAGGTGCCGGTGCCCGTGCGCAAGGACCGTGCGGCGCAGACCCGTGCACTGGGTGCGCAAATTCGCAACCAGTTGTGTCTGTCGCGCATTGGCACTTGCGCCCAGGCCCTCATTGAAAGCGACAAGGGAGTGCCGCCGGGGTATAGGCGTGGCCGCTGCGCCGACTATTTACCGGTGGCGATTCCGGCCGGCGACGCGCCACTCGGTGCCTTCGTCGATGTGACGATTACCGGTCAGTGCGGCGCGCAATTGCTAGCCCGCCGTTCGGATTCGCATTCGGATCATGATCCCGCGACTCGCCAGAATTCAGTGGATAGGCCACAGCCGCGACGTTAGAATCCGGCGCGGTAGCTTGCCGCTGGCAGAGAGCGCGCGCGGCCGCAAACCCAATCGTCGATGAAAACTGTAAGCTGGAGATCAAAATGGCTGTAGAACGTACCCTGTCGATAATCAAACCGGAAGCAGTCGCCAGTAATCTGATCGGCAAAATTTACGATCGATTTGAAAAT
>JAOTWM010000591.1 GCA_029862885.1 Gammaproteobacteria bacterium | reverse complement strand
TCTTTTCGCAGAAGCTCGGCGCGTGGGCCGGTGCCGATTACCAACCATCGCGGCTCCCGAACGAAACGTCGCCACACGGATGTGACCGCATATCGGACCACAATCGCCCAAAGGGCGAAAATAAGCATACTCAACGGCAGGTTTCCACGCCAAAAAACCGTCGTGGCCGTGGTTGATTTCGTAAGATAGATGAACGAAGCCACGATAGTCCCGCCCAGCACGACGCCCACGAACGTTCGCAGGATCACCTTCGTACCGGTCATACGCCGGTCGATTACATAGACATTCATTACATACAGGCTGACAACCGTGACCGCAATGATGCTCAATAATGAAAAGTCGATCTGCGGTACCCAGTATCCCAACCGTACTTTGTGAACCACGCCCACTGCCACGTAAAGGGCCAGGACGTCGTGGAATAACAGAAGCATCCCGTGGTGAGAATGAGGCTGTAACCATTTAGGCATCGTTAACCAGTCGTCTTTTGCGTCTTTCCAGCGGACTGGGTAAAAGCCACATCGTTACGATCGAGTAGGAATTCCATCGATACGTCTTTGTTCGAGGATAAGATCCTCACTGACCATTTCGCTCACGAGTTCATTGAACGACGTTCTTGGCCGCCATCCCAGTTCGGAGCGCGCTTTGCCTGCGTCCCCGACCAGTGTATCCACCTCGGTCGGCCGGAAGTAGCGTGGGTCTATCCTGACGATCACGGACCCGGGCGCCACCTTGTAATCGCCACTCGACTCGTCGACCAGGCCGACCTCATCCGCGCCCTCGCCCTGCCATTCAATCTTGATACCAAGTCTGCTCGCTGCCACATCCACGAATTCGCGAACAGAATAATGCTCTCCGGTCGCAATCACGTAGTCCACGGGCCTGTCTTGCTGAAGCATTAACCATTGCATTTCGGCGTAATCGCGCGCATGGCCCCAATCCCGCTTGGCATTCAGGTTTCCGAGGTAGAGGCAGTCATCCTTGCCACACACGATCCGCGCCAGTGCGCGGGTAATTTTCCTGGTCACGAAGGTTTCGCCGCGACGAGGCGATTCATGATTAAAAAGTATTCCGTTGCATGCGTACATACCATATGCTTCTCGGTAGTTCACCGTGATCCAATACGCATACAACTTAGCGACTCCATACGGAGAACGCGGATAAAACGGCGTGGTTTCTTTTTGGGGAACTTCTTGAACCTTGCCGAATAGTTCCGAAGTGGAGGCTTGATAAAACCGGCAAGTATCCTTGAGATTCAGAATCCTGATTGCCTCTAGCAATCGTAAGGTACCGATCGCATCCGAATCTGCCGTGTATTCCGGTTCTTCAAACGACACCGCAACGTGGCTTTGCGCCGCGAGATTATATATCTCATCAGGTTTCACTTCTTGTATTACGCGCACGAGACTGCTCGAATCCGTCATATCCCCATGGTGCAAAATGAAATGCAGGCCCTTCTCGTGCGGGTCCTGATAGAGATGGTCTATGCGTTGCGTGTTGAACAGTGAGGTCCTTCGTTTTATCCCGTGCACCTCATATCCTTTGCCCAACAACAACTCAGCGAGATATGAACCATCTTGGCCGGTTACGCCGGTAATCAGTGCTTTCTTCATACGTGTCTCCATCACCCCATTACTTGTAGTATTCTCTGTACCAGTCGACAAACCTTGCTACACCTTCCTCCACCGTAACTGAAGGTCGATAACTCAATTGTGTTTCGAGTTCGGAGACATCGGCTTCCGTAGCCGGGACGTCGCCATTCTGCATAGGCAGGAGTTCGAGTTTGGCTTTCATTCCCAAGCAGGACTCCAGAACTTCAATGTAACGCATTAATTCAACTGGTCTATTGTTTCCGATGTTGTAAATCCTGTAGGGTGCACTGCTGGTTGCCGGATCTGGCATGTCGCCCGACCAGTCAGGATTTGGTTCGGGCGCATGATCGATTACTCTAATTAAGCCGTCCACGATATCGTCGACATAAGTGAAGTCCCGGACCATCTGCCCGCGATTGAATACCGGGATTGGCTCTTGCTTAAGTATTCCCCGGGTAAATTTAAACAATGCCATGTCGGGCCTGCCCCATGGGCCATATACGGTAAAAAAACGCAATCCGGTGCACGGCAGACGATACAGGTGGGCGTAGCAATGCGCCATCAATTCATTGCACTTTTTGCTGGCGGCATAAAGTGAGAGTGGGTGGTCAACATTGTCGTGTTCGGAAAACGGTAAACGGGTGTTAGCTCCATAGACAGAACTTGACGACGCATACACGAGATGCCCGGTCCCGGCGTGACGGCACCCTTCCAGAACGTTACCAAAGCCGACCAGATTCGAGTCGATATACGTCTCCGGCGATTCGATCGAGTGTCTTACACCGGCTTGTGCCGCCAGGTTCACGGCAACGTCGAATTGGTTATCTTGGAAAAGAGAAGAAATAGATTTACGGTCGCTGATATCGATCTGCTCAAACGTAAAGTGTGGTGACGAGCATCGTTTGAGACGTGCTAGTTTTAGTTCGGCATCATAGTATTCATTGAGGTTGTCTATACCGTGCACATCATCCCCTCTTTGGATCAGACGCACGGCCAGGGCACCGCCAATGAAACCCGCCGCACCGGTAACTAAGACTTTCATTCCGGTGTCACAGTCTCCATACCGAATAGCCGGCGCTCTCGAATTGCGAATGATCAAACATAGACTTTACGTCAACGACAACGCCCGGTGATTCGAGTTTTTTGACGAAAGATTCCTGGCTCCGATTACGGTATTCTCTATGCGGCACACATAACACTAGCGCCGCGGCCGGTTCGAGTTCTTCCCAAACAGTTAAGGGTTGCCCGAATTCCCTCTCTACTTCCGAGCTGTCAGCAATTGGATCGTGTAGGACGACCCGCAGGCCGTACGATCGGAGTTCCTCGACTAGTAGACGGACTTGCGTGTTGCGCAAATCGCCGCAATCCTCTTTGAATGTGACTCCG
>JAOTWM010000590.1 GCA_029862885.1 Gammaproteobacteria bacterium | reverse complement strand
CAACTCGATCCGGTGACTATGCTGACCATATGTGCAGCGAGAGAGGCCCTGGAACGAGCTGGGATAAGCATTAAATTGGTAAACCGGCGTGCAAACACGTATCGCATAGAGCACATTTCCGCTAATACGATCGGCGTCTACATGGGCACCGGAATTGGCGGGGCTCATAGCTTTCTTGAAAACCATTATCATCCAATTTTGGCTCGCCACAAAGCCTGTTTGCAGGAGCTGGCTAACGAGAAGTCCTTAGATGAGAGAGCGCGTAGTGTTATTAATCGCATTGTCGAGCGAATGTTCCATCTCGGCCGGGTGAATCCTTTTGTTGTATCCATGCTCATGCCTAATGCAGTTTCAGCGTGTCTTGGACTCAAGTTCTCCATAACTGGGCCGAACACGACGTTCGCTCTAGCTTGTGCCTCAGGAACCGCTGCGATTGGGCACGCGTATCGAGCGGTAAAAAAGGGGATCGTAAAGGTAGCATTAACAGGCGGCGCCGAATATTTGAATGATCATTATGGCTATATTTTCCGTGGTTTCGATATAGCGAGGACCCTGGCTAGTGGCTATGATATTCCTGATAAGGCGAATTGCCCGTTCGACGTAAAACATTCGGGATTCTTATTTAGCGAGGGGGGCGCTGGACTTCTGGTGTTGGAAGAATTAAGTCATGCGCTAGGGCGTGGAGCGCCTATATTGGCAGAAATAACTGGGTTCGCAGAAACCTTTGAAGCCCATAGCATAATGAGGCTATCTCGAGATGGTAGAGAAATCGAGAGGATGATACGAATGGTGTTAGTGGAGTCTGGGTTGGCTGAGCAAGATGTTCAGTATATCAATGCCCACGGAACCGGGACAAAAAATAATGACGAGACGGAGGCCTCAATATTGTTTCGCTGTTTTGGCGACAAGCCGCTCGTTAATTCAACAAAATCTTTGCTAGGGCATACAATAGGTGCGAGTGGTGCCTTAGAAGCTATTGTAACGGCGTTAAGTATAGATTCGCAAACTACGCATATCTCGAGAAACCTCAGGGAGCCGATCCTAGACCTCAATTTCGTTACGAGGAGTGCAAATTTTGAGATCAACGCCGCACTGACGCAGTCCTTTGCTTTTGGTGGACATAACGCAGCTATAGCGATGAAGAGGTTTCGATGAGGTTATTGTTTAGTTTAAGCAAGATCGACTTCCGCTACAATCACGGTCAAAATAATTGAATGGGTGTCTTGGTGAAAGAAAGGCGAAGTAGATAGCGATGTGGTGGTTTATAAAGAATCGACTAAGCGAGTGTCCTGATACGGATGTGGAGCAAGGCCTCCTCAGGCTCGTGACAGCGTCGATGATTATTACCTACCTATGGTGGGTTGGGGATTTAATACTCGAATCGGGAGGTCATCTAGCCTCGTACACATCGGAAATCTATACTCTGTTGGCCATTGGTCTTATTGCGGCCTTATTGATTAGTCCAGCCCCTTCGGCATACCGCCGCATGCTGGGTATGATCATTGATCTCTCCTTTATATCGTACATATTGTATGGCGCTGGGCCATATGGGGTCCCTCTATTTTTCGTTTATTTTTGGGTCATCGTGGGGAACGGTTTTCGATGGGGGGTTCTCTATCTATACGCCGCAATGTCCGTTAGCATCTTCGAATTTGGGTTAGTCTGTGTGTTGAGCGATTATTGGGGGCAGCGCTCAAATTTTGCTGCTGGGATTCTCCTCGGGTTGATTGTGGTCCCGTTATTCGTCGCGCGCTTGATCAAACGTTTGAATCAAGCGTTGCGTCATGCAGAGCTAGCAAATCAAGGCAAGACGACATTTCTTGCCAATATGAGCCATGAGATTAGGACGCCATTGAATGGTGTCATTGGTATGACCGGGCTGTTGGCAGATACAAAACTGAACCGCGAGCAAAGAGACTTCGTTCAGACCATTCAGGCGTCAGCTCATGCGCTATTGTCATTAGTTGAGGATATCCTGGATATATCGAAGATCGAAGTTGGGAAGATCGAACTTGAGCAAATTGATTTTGATTTGCCGATGCTCGTTGGAAGTACAGTAAAAATGCTTCGGCCGCAAGGTACTGCAAAGGACCTGTACGTAAAGGTCGACATCTCATCAGATGTTCCAAGGCTGGTGCGAGGTGATCCACAGCATCTACGCCAAGTTATGATTAACCTCATAGGCAATGCGATCAAGTTCACAGAGGAGGGGGGGGTCGAGGTCAGAGTGACGAAGCTTGACGAAGGATCCAATGGGGTGACGGTTAGATTTGAGGTCATTGATACCGGAATTGGCATACCGCCTGAAGTTCAAGAAAAGATATTCGAGACGTTCACCCAAGCGGACGAATCGACGACGCGTCGATACGGCGGGACAGGCTTAGGCACAGCGATTAGCAAGCAACTTGTGGAGCTCATGGGCGGTGTGATTAAAGTACAAAGCGCCCCCAGACAAGGAAGTCGGTTCTGGTTTGCACTAGAGTTTGCGACTCCGGCAGTGCCGGCGCAAGTGACGGCAGAGCCGCGGATTAGTCCTAAGGTGCTCATCCTTCGGGGGGAGAGTAACGATAGACGTTCAATTAGGCAGATGATATCTGGTTGGGTGGGCGAAATAGAGACAGTGAAGACCCAACAAGAAGCAATGGCTAAATTGCGTAAAGCAAGCCAGCGTGCCGACCCCTTTCAGTCCGTAGTGGTTGATTGCCCGATACCTGAATTAGATCCGGTGCAGTTTGCATACGATTTGCTCGATGACGGGACGGTCCGACGCCCGTCGCTTGTGATTGTCGGCCAATCCTTTGATGCGTCGTACAGACATAATCTATTAGGGGCGGGATATTCCACTATTCTGGAAACTCCGGTGGACAAGACCCTGCTGTTCAACGCGCTGCATGACGTGGGCCCGATGGAGGGCCAGGTAGCACGACTGATTGATTACTACCCCAAACCCCAGGCAGAAAAGCGACTAAGCGTGTTGGTGG
>JAOTWM010000589.1 GCA_029862885.1 Gammaproteobacteria bacterium | reverse complement strand
ATTGATATATATAATTTATTCTAGTATATTACGTCATGTACATTCCACCGTTTACGTGCAGTGTCACACCGGTAATATACCCGCTTTCGGGCGCCGCGAGAAACGTCACCGCGTGCGCGACTTCGCTGGCATTGCCCAACCGGCCGAGCGGAATCTTTGCCAGCAACTCCTGCTTTTGCGCGTCCCCCAAGGCTCGGGTCATATCGGTATCGATAAAACCCGGCGCCACAGCATTCACAGTAATATTGCGTGAACCTACCTCGGCCGCCAGTGATTTGGTGAAGCCGATCATCCCCGCTTTAGCGGCAGCATAATTTACCTGGCCCGGATTTCCAGAAACCCCTACCACCGAGGTGACATTCACGATGCGCCCATATCGCGTTTTTGTCATTGCCGGCAGACAAGCCTTGCTTAGCCGATACACGGACTTAAGATCGGTGTCGAGAATAGTATCCCAATCCTGTTCTTTCATTCGCAATAATAAATTGTCGCACGTGATGCCGGCGTTGTTCACCAGCACCAACGGCGCGCCGTGATCCGACTTTATACGCTTGATTATCTCATCGACCGCATCGGAATCGGTAACGTCAAGACATAGGCCCACACCCGCGATACCACTTTGCTGCAATCCTTCACTAATTGCAGCAGCCCCGTTTTCTGAGGTTGCGGTACCGATCACGAAGCCACCTTGTTCGCCCAATCGATGTGCGATTGCGCGTCCCAAACCGCGGCTCGCGCCGGTTACCAGACAAATTTGACTATCTAACATTCGCCCCTACCGCTATCAATATGTGAATAAAATTGAGCCCCAGGTAAAACCACCACCAAAGCCTTCAAAAATTACACGCTGGCCGCGCTGAATGCGGCCGTTACGAACCGCCTCGTCGAATGCAAGCGGAATTGAAGCCGCCGATGTATTGCCATGTCTTTCGACCGTTACAACTACGCGCTGCATGGGTATACCGAGGCGCTTTGCGGTTGCATTTATGATGCGCAGATTAGCCTGATGCGGCACTAACCAGTCGATCTTATCCTTGTCGAGTTCATTTGCCTGAAGCGCTTCCTCGACAACATCCCCCAGTGCGCGCACTGCCACTTTAAACACTTCGCTGCCCTGCATCTGGGTATATGCCGTGCCTTCGATGATTTGCCGAAATCCGGTCGAAATACCCACCGGCACGCTTAGCAGGTCTTTGTAGGCTCCATCGGCATGAAGATGTGTGGACAGAATCCCCGGAGTCGGACCCGATTCGACCACCACCGCTCCGGCGCCATCCCCAAACAGCACGCAGGTTCCGCGGTCACTCCAGTCGATGATACGGGAGAATGTTTCGGCCCCCACCACGAGCGCCCGCTGGCAATTACCGGTGCGAATAAATTTGTCGGCGATGTCCAAAGCGTAAATAAATCCCGTGCATACGGCCTGCACGTCGAACGCAGGGCAGCCGTGTATGTCGAGTCGTTCCTGCAACAGGCACGCAGTACTTGGAAACACCTGATCCGCCGTGGTAGTGGCGACGATAATCAAATCTATCGAGTCGGTTGAAATCTGCGCCGCCTGCACGGCGCGGCGTGCAGCCTGCTCCGCCAAATCACACGTGGTTTCGCCATCGGCCGCAATATGTCGCTGGCTTATTCCGGTCCGTGCATAGATCCACTCATGGCTGGTGTCCACCATCGCTTCCAAATCGGCGTTGGTAAGTACTTTTTCTGGCAGGTAGCTGCCGGTTCCAATAATATTTGTGAATCGTAGTGCTGCCATCACGCTTGGCTAAGCATCGACTGCAATTCAGCAATAATATTCTCCGTAACTTGTTCGCGAACCTCGGTCGCCGCTTCGAAAATAGCGGTTTGAAACGCCAACGCATCGGCCCCGCCGTGACTCTTAATTACAGTACCGTGTAGACCGATCAGCGTAGCGCCATTGTAACGCCGATGATCGAAGCGCCGGCGCAAACCATTTAGTGCGGGCAGTGCGAAAAGTGCCGATAACTGTCGCCACCAATGTCGCCTAAACTCCTCCCGTAGCGACTCACTGATCACTTGTGCCAGACCCTCGCTGGCTTTAAGGGCCACATTACCGACAAAGCCGTCACAAACGACGACATCGACAGCGCCGGTATAAAGTTCGTCGCCTTCGATAAAACCCTGGTAATTCAGGTTGCTGGCCCGAAACAGTTCGGCCGCGAGTTTGATGGTATCGTTGCCCTTGATATCTTCAACGCCGATATTAAGCAGCGCGACGCGCGGAGCGGATATTCCCTGCACATGTTCCACCAGTATCGACCCCATAACACCAAATTGCAGCAACAACTCTGCTGAGCAATCGACGTTTGCACCGAGATCAAGCATATAAGTCGCACCACGCCGCCCTGGTAATCTCGAAACGATCGCCGGTCGCGAGATTCCTGGAAGCGTTTTCAAAACGAAACGCGCGGTCGCCATTAACGCCCCGGTGTTGCCCGCGCTGACGCAGGCTTGACTGTGCCCGTCGTGCACGAGATTGATCGCGACACGCATCGACGAATTCTTTTTTTTACGTAAAGCTTGGGCAGGCGGCTCGTCCATATCGACGACTTCGCTTGCGTGGTGAATAGTTAAGCGTTCATTTTGGCGCGCTCCATTGGCCGCTAAGGCATCGCTTAGTATTTGTTTCTGACCTACTAAAGTCAGGCTCAGATACGGCTCGGCCTGTACGGCAGCGATGGCCGCGGGCACAGTTACCGGCGGACCATAGTCACCACCCATCGCATCAACGGCAATGGAAATCGACAATACCAGTCTCCTGGGTAATGAAGGTACCGTTAACGGTACGTGAAACGCAAAATTGAATGCAACCGCGACCCGCGCGGCAAATCCGGCGGAGTGTTACTGTTCCGTCTCGCGTTCTGCAATGACCTTGCGGCCGCGATAATATCCGTCGGGAGTAATGTGATGACGGCGATGCTGCTCACCGGATACGGGGTCAATGGATAGCGCCGTA
>JAOTWM010000588.1 GCA_029862885.1 Gammaproteobacteria bacterium | reverse complement strand
CATCAATAGAAAAGGGTAAATAATGATCTTTTTCATCGCCACACTCCTCGCGCTACCGGGCGCATTCATTCCTATAGCATCCGGCACGCATTATGAAATTGCCACGACACCTTCGCTTTCACCGGGTGCTCCAGAAGCTACCGGGTCACCGCCTTAATCTCGAAGCATCCTCATTAGTTCGCGCTAACGATTTGATAATACACCGAAAATCAATGCGCTCGCAAGACATGTTCAGGGGCTGTCGTGGCGGCCCATCACAACGTCGCGCTGGTCGCGTTAGCCGGCCTCAACGGTATTCAGTATGTCTAGCGAGCCTTTCCAGATCATGTCGCATGCTACATAGAGAATAATTGCGAGACCGATGTACGCGATCCAGCGGTGCCGATTCAACAGTTTCGCGATCAATGTCGCAGAAAAACCCATGAATGCTACCGACAATACGAGCCCCACGACCAACACCCAAGTGTGCTCCCGAGCCACCCCCGCGACCGCGAGCACGTTGTCGAGCGACATTGATACATCGGCCACGACAATCTGAATGATGGCCTGGCGCATCGATGTCCTTTCACCTTGCTCCGGCTTGTGCGACGAATCTTGAGGTTCCGATAGGTGGCGCTGTGCGCGCAGTTCGCGCCACAACTTCCAACATACCCACAACAATAGCAATCCGCCCGCCAGCAATAAGCCGATGATTTGCAGCAGCTGTACGGTGACCACGGCAAATCCAATGCGCAAAACCGTTGCGGCGGCGATGCCAAACAAGATGACTTTTGGGCGTTGCTGTGCGGGCAGGCTGGCGGCGACGATTCCAACGACAATCGCGTTGTCCCCAGCCAGCACCAGATCGACCATGATGACCTGTGCCAATGCGCTGAGTTCCGCGACGGATAGAAACTCCATGATCAGTGTGGCTGAGCTAATGTACGCACCGTACCGCGGCACGTATTGACGGAAGTAAATGCATTCACGCGCTAATCGATTACGTCAAAAAGTAGGCTGGTAAGCCCGAAAGGGCGCTATTATGCACGATTGATGGTCGTATGCGCACCGACTAGAATGCTATGCAATCATGAAATCTGAACATTCTATGATCGAGACCGCGCAATGCGGCCGAGTTAATAGGCACGGGGCAGAGATTGTCACGGCGCCGTCGGGAGTGAATTATTTCCTGGTCGGCGATACACACGGTTGGAATTTTCCATGATGACGGCGCCGACATTGCGAGATGTGTATCGTGCACGGAAAACCATCGCGCCTTACGTCAACCGAACTCCGCTCGTGTCGGCGCCGTGGCTCAGCGCGCAGATCGACGGCAGTGTGAGTTTGAAACTGGAAACCGTGCAGGATATCGGCGCGTTCAAGATTCGTGGTGCCACCAATCGGCTGCAGCAGATGAGCGCCGCCGAGCGCGAGTGTGGGGTGGTAGCGGTTTCGACCGGCAACCACGGCCGTGCGGTCGCGAGTGCGGCACAACGACTCGGTATTTCAGCCGTGGTGTGTATGTCGGAGTTGGTGCAGCCCAATAAAATCGATGCGATACGGGCGCTCGGTGCGGAAGTCCGTATCGTCGGCGCGTCGCAGGACGACGCCGAGGTCGAGGCGATGCGGTTGGTTCGGGAGGAGCAGCGAATTTTTGTACATCCGTTCGACGACCCCGAAGTGATTGCGGGCCAAGGCACGATCGGACTCGAGCTGATAGAGGATATGCCGGATATCGACTTTGTTGTCGCGGGTTTGTCCGGGGGTGGACTGCTCGGCGGCATCGCGCTTGCGCTCAAAGCGATTTGTGCGGATATTCGTGTGATTGGTGTGACCATGGAGCGCGGTGCCGCAATGATTGAGAGCATCAAGGCCGGTGCACCGGTGACCGTTACCGAATTGCCGACGTTGGCGGATAGCCTGGGCGGTGGTATTGGCCTCGACAATCGATATACATTCGAATTGGTGCGTGACCTCATCGACGATTTAATTCTGGTTAGCGAAGAACAGATCGTGGCGGCGATGCGCGCGCTGTATTATCAGCAACGGTTGGTAACCGAGGGAGGCGCGGCGGTGGGCGTCGCGGCATTGATGCACGGCCTCATCGATGGACTTATCGGGCGCGGGGCCTGTGTCATCAGCGGTGCTAATGTCGATATGCAGACGTTCGCACGTATTGTCGATGCCAGTGGGAATGAATCAGCCAGTACGAGCCATCCATCGTCGATTCAATAAGTCTGTTAGAGTCGCTGGCCCCACAAACAAACTATCGATCTCGTATGTCCATACTCGTTCTTACCGAAGCCGAATTGCGGCAGTGCGCACGAATTGATGCCACCGCGTTAGCGGCCGTGGAGGACGCGTTCACCTGGCTCACCGAGGGCCGCGTGATGATGCCGCCGATCATGCATATCGAGGTAGCGGCGGCGCCGGGTGATGTCGATATCAAGAGTGCCTATGTGAACGGTCTGGATTCATTCGCAGTAAAGATAGGGTCCGGATTCTTTGGCAACTCAGCGCTGGGTTTGCCGAATTCGAGCGCGATGATGGTGGTATTGAGTGCCCAAACCGGATTTTGTGAAGCCGTTCTGCTCGATAACGGCTACTTGACGGATTTACGCACAGGGTTGGCCGGTGCCGTGGTAGCGAAGTATTTGGCGCCCGAGAGGGTGGCGACGGTCGGAGTGATCGGTGTCGGCGCGCAAGCGCGATATCAAGTACGGTGTCTGCAATTGGTGCGGGATTTCGAGCGCATCGTCGTATTTGGCAGGGACCCCGACCGGACCCGGCGTTACGCCGATGATATCGGTGCACAAGTCGATCGCCCGGTCGAAATCGCCGAGTCGGCTGAAACGGTAGTGCGCGCGGCCGATCTGTTGATTACCACGACTCCGTCGCGCGAGCCGATTATTCGGCCTGAGTGGTTGCACCAGGGTTTGCATATTACCGCGATGGGCTCGGATCTTGCCGGCAAGCAAGAACTTGCCGCCGGGGTACTGGCGGCGGCG
>JAOTWM010000587.1 GCA_029862885.1 Gammaproteobacteria bacterium | reverse complement strand
TAATGCAATATTTGTGGGTCTTCGTGAAATGCCCGGCCGATTCCATGTCCACAATATTCCCGAACTACACTGAAATTGTGCGATTCGGCGTGTTGTTGAATGCAGTGACCGATGTCACCGAGACGGATCCCTGGCCTTACCATTTCGATTCCCTTGAACATACACTCGCGGCTTACCCGGCACAGGCGCTCGGCCAGGATCGACACTTGGTTAACGAAGAACATGCGGCTGGTATCGCCATGGTAGCCGTCTTTGATGACGGTAATATCGATGTTAAGAATGTCGCCGTTTTTGAGCCGTTTGTCTCCGGGAATACCGTGGCACACGACGTGGTTGACGGAGGTGCAGATGGATTTAGGGAAGCCACGATAATTTAGCGGTGCCGGCACCGCCTGCAATTCGTTGACGATGTAGTCGTGACAGATCCGGTCCAGCTCTGCGGTGGCAATACCGGGCTGGATATGGCGTTCCACGAGATCCAGTACGCGGGCCGCGAGCTGTCCGGCGGCGCGCATTTTTTCGATTTCGTCGCCGGTTTTTATTGTTACCGCCATATAAATCCAATTCTCGGCTCTGTTTCGTAGGCCAGTAGGTTGGTCCACGAACAAAATTTGCCGTTGCAGGCTTTGCCGAGACCCATCTTGAGTCTGACTTCGCTGTCCCCTGATCGTGGCATCCCGAAACGCGATGCTACACGATTCTCCGCCGCTGTGCCGTGGCGGCCGACGCTTTAATACGTACGTCGAGTATGGTATAAGACGCTGCTTTTTTCATTTCGCACATGGGTCGAATTTGCCTCATCCGGGTGCCCAGCAATGGGTTGATGAGCAATCCCCATGGTGGACTAACCCGAACGGAGAATATTAGATGACTGACGTAACCATGCGCCAGATGCTAGAGGCTGGCGTGCATTTTGGGCACCAAACACGATATTGGTGCCCGCGGATGGCTCCTTACATTTTTGGGGAGCGCAACAAGATCCATATTATTAATCTCGAGAAAACCTTACCGCTGTTTGACGAGGCGATGAATTTTCTTGGCCACTTGGCAGGGAATCGCGGCAAAGTGCTGTTCGTGGGCACCAAACGTCAAGCCAGCGAGACCGTCAAACAAGAGGCGATCCGCAGCGGATCGCCGTATGTGAATCATCGCTGGCTCGGCGGAATGCTGACCAATTTTAAGACCGTCCGCAACTCGATAGAGCGGCTCAAGGAGATCGAAAAGCTCAGTGAGGAAGGGGCTCTCGGGAGACTCAGTAAGAAAGAGGCCTTACAGATAAATCGTGAGCGCAGTAAATTGGAGCGCAGCCTGCTCGGGATCAAGGATATGGATAGCTTGCCGGACGTGTTGTTGGTTATCGACGTTGACCAGGAAAAAATAGCGGTTGCCGAGGCCAATAAACTGAATATCCCGGTCGTCGCCGTGGTCGACACTAACTGCAAGCCGGACGGCATCGACCATTTGATTCCCGGTAACGACGATGCGATTCGAGCAATTCAGCTTTATCTGAGATCGGCAGCCGACGCGATAATTGAAGGTAGGGCGGTTGGACAGGTCCGGGAACCTGGTGATGGCGATGACTATATCGAGGTTGATGACAGCGGGCAGGCGGTAGCAGACGGCACGGATCCTGTGCTCAGTATTGTGAAGACCGCCGCCGCACCGGTAATTGCCGTGCCTGCTGATGCCGCAGCGCCTGGTGATGCCGCAGCGCCTGTCGATGCCGCGGCGCCGGCGACCGCAGCGCCAGAAGCCGCCAAACCAGGTAAGAAGGCTGCAGCAGAAAACGACAGCGACGGCGTTACGGCCACCACCGTGGTGAAGAAAAAGAAGACCGTACGCAAGAAGACTACCAAGGTCGCCGTTGCCGAGGTCAGCCCGGACGAATCGGTCGACGTGGAGCCGCCCAGTACGGTCGAATCGGCCGACACGAGCAAGAATTTAGGCAAATCGAATTGACGTTGAGGTAATTTTATATGACGGTGACGGCGACGATGGTTAAAGCGCTCCGAGAGCGGACCGGGGCCGGTATGATGGAGTGTAAGCGGGCACTGACCGAGGTCGGCGGCGATTTGGACGCTGCAGCCGAGGCGTTGCGCAAGAAGGGTATTGCGGGTGCGGATAAGAAGGCGGGACGCATTGCAGCGGAAGGCGTCGTGGCGATCGCGTTTGCGGCCGATTCGCACTGCGGATCGATCGTCGAAATCAATTGTGAGACCGATTTTGTGGCGAAGGACAAAACGTTTCGCGAGTTCGCTGATAGGGTTGCGCAGGGTGTATGCGAGGCCACACCAGACACTCTCGAGGCGCTACTCGCAATGCCGATGGGCGCTTCTACGGTCGATGGTATTCGCACTGAGTTGATTGCGAAGATCGGGGAAAATATCAACATCCGGCGTTTCGTGACCTACAGCGGGGCGAAAATCGGGGGTTATGTTCACCTTGGAGGGCGCATTGGCGTACTGGTGGATTTGGACGGCGGTCGCAATGGTCTCGACCGGGACATCGCCATGCATATTGCGGCCGTTAAACCGATGTGGCTAAGTGAATCCGACGTGCCGGTGGAAGTGTTGGACAAGGAGCGCGAAATTCTGGAGGCCCAGGCTACGGCGAGTGGCAAACCTCCTGAAATTGTCGAAAAAATGATCGCCGGTCGAATCAGCAAATATCTGAAAGAAATTACCTTGTTGGGCCAGGACTACGTGAGAGACTCGGATATTTCCGTCGGTGAGCTGCTTGAGAAAGAGTCGGCCACGGCGAAGCGATTTTGCCGGTTCGAAGTCGGCGAGGGTATGGAAAAGAAAAGTGACGACTTCGTCGCTGAGGTCATGGCCCAGGCACTGGGCGAGGCGTAACGCTTGGCCGCGGAGAGCAATTCTCCGGTTTACCGCCGAGTTCTCGTTAAGGTCAGCGGTGAGGCTTTGGCGGGTGAGGGTGGTCACGGTCTCGATGCCACGGTATTACAGTCGGTTGCAACGGAACTCGGCGCCGTC
>JAOTWM010000111.1 GCA_029862885.1 Gammaproteobacteria bacterium | reverse complement strand
AACCCTACTATCTGACTTTAAGAACCCGAGGTATGAGCACCACGGCTGCCTTCGTAGCCCTCGGTCGTAAGCTCGCCAGAGTCTGTTTCGCATTGCTACAAAAAAACACTGACTTCAACCCAAATTTACCGCTTAAGGGTTGTGCGGTAACATAGAATCTATACTTCAATTGTATGCCTGAATCTTCGATTCCTTGAGATAGAAGAGGTTAAGACAATTCCCTATACGCCTATTTCTCATCCCTTTGTGGAACGATTGGTCCGAAGCCCTCGACGTGCATTACTTGACCAGGCGTTTTTGTGGAATTCTGTTGATTTGGAGAGAAAACTTCAAACCTTTCAGCTCAAATTCAACAATTCACGGACGCACATGTCACTCGGTCGTAAAACACCAGACGAAACAGGCGGTGACGTCGTCACGCACCCTATCTCGCTGTGCAATTATACTTGGGAAAAGCATCGCGGCGGCCTGTACGTACTCCCGGTTGCGGCTTGAGTACGATTTCGCCATAGACAGCCTGCTAAACCATCCTGTGGGAATCAAACGCATGATAATCATCGGGGAACGCATCAACAGTACACGGAAACCCATTACCGCAGCCCTCGAAGCCCGCGATGCGGAGCTTATTTTGGATGAAGCACGCCGCCAGTGGGATGCCGGATCAGCCTATCTGGACGTTAACACGGCAATGATGCGCGCCGATGAGCCGCAAATCATGGCCTGGGTTATTGAACTGATCCAGGGTGAATTACCCGAAGCCCTTATTGCCATCGACAGCACCAACCCGGCTGCTGTCGCGGCAGGCTGTAAGGCACACAAGGGCCGACCCCTACTCAATTCGATCAATGGAGAGAATGAACGCATAGAAGCCCTGATCCCCTTGATCGGGGAGTACAAACCCCGTGTCATCGGGCTGACCATCAACGACGATGGCGTCACCCAGGACGCCGATAAGCGCTACCGCATTGGCGCTGAACTGATCGACCTGTTAGCTAGAAACGATATTGATCTCGACGACATTTTTATCGATCCGCTGATCTTTCCGGTCAGTGCCGAATTGCAGGCGGGCAACATATCACTCACCATCATGGAGCGTCTGAAGGAAAACTTTCCCGGCGTTCACACCGTTTGCGGCCTGTCGAACATCTCCTTCGGTCTGCCCGAACGAAAGCTGATCAACCAGGTCTACATGATGTTGGCCATGGGCCGCGGTCTTGATGCCGCTATTGTCGATCCACTGGATCGCCGAATGATGGCAAGCATCATCACGGCCAATACCCTTCTCGGCCAAGATAAGGTTTGCAAGAACTACCTGAAGGCCTATCGCCGGGGCGACCTCAATCTTAATCAAACCACAGCAGCAGTTGCGGAATGAGTTAACATAATTGATAAAAGAGGGCATTTCGAGCAACGAACCTGTCACCATCACACTAACAGATGGTGGTGCTCCGCTCTCTGTCGAAACCGGTGTCAGTGTTCTCAATATCGCACGGCAAAACGACATCGACATCATCGCCACCTGTGGCGGCCGCGGCCGCTGCCGGAGCTGTCGCGTCAAGCTGGTCGAGGGAGCGGCTACGCAACCCGGCGTTTCGGACCTTGCTCAACTCAGCGAAGATGAAATCCGTGAAGGCTATCGATTGGCCTGTCAGTGCTATCCGCAATCTACTACCCGATATTCGATCGCGCCGCCCAACCATGAAATCTCATTCCAGATTTTGAGCGAACCGGGCGAATGGCAAGGCCAGCTCAATTCGATTGATCAAATCCGTGAGAACGAAACACCCTACGGCATGGCTTTTGATATCGGAACCACAACGGTGGTCGGGTATCTGATCGATCTGAAAACCGGAGAAACACTGTCTTGCGTATCCGGGCTCAATCCGCAGACGGTGTTTGGCGGAGATCTGATTTCGCGCATTACTTTTGCCGCGGAAAAAACCACAAATGTGAAAAAGCTGCATCAGCGCATTGCCACCTTTTTGAATGATCTGAGCGAATACGCTTGTGGTCAATTCGGGATTGCCCGCACGGATATCTGCAAGCTCGTCGTGGTTGGCAACACCTGCATGCATCACCTGTTTCTCGGTATTGATCCGACACCGCTTGGCAGTGCGCCCTATCGCCCGGTGATCGAGGAAGCCCATCAGTGTTTGGCGCGCGCATGTGGTCTACGACTGCATGAAAAGGCGCAAGTCTACATGCTTCCCATCATCGCAGGGTTTGTCGGTGCCGACACGGTCGGCATGATCTTGTCCTCAAGACTTGAAAGCCGGGCGGGAAATTGTATCGCCGCCGATATCGGCACGAATGCAGAAGTCGTCCTGAAAACGGATCAAGGACTGATCGCCTGTTCCTCTCCGGCCGGCCCGGCGCTGGAAGGCGGGCAGATTCGCGATGGTATGCGCGCAGCCCTCGGGGCCATCGATAAAGTAACCGCGGAACAGGACATCGTGGTCCATAGCATTGGCGATGCGCCCACCCTCGGAATCTGCGGTTCGGGTCTCATCGATGCCGTTGCCGTGTTGCTCGATCTCGGCATCATCAACAAAACGGGACGATTGCTGCTGGAGCCGAATGGGCCGCTGCCCGATGCCATTGCGGCACGATTACGCAGTGGCAAAGATGGCGCCCCGGAATTTGTCATGGCTTGGGCATCGCAGAGCGGCAATCGCCTGGACATTGTTCTTGGCCAGGACGATATCCGACAGTTGCAACTGGCCAAGGCTGCGATCATGAGTAGCGTAGATGCGCTGTTGCAACAGAGTGGTCTAGAACGCAGCGACATCGATACCTTTTTGCTCGCCGGCGGCTTTGGTAACTATATCAATATCCGCAGCGCCCGACGCATTGGACTGATCCCGGATTTGGCGAACGACCGCATCCACTATATCGCCAATGCGGCTGGACTGGGCGCGCAGATGGCCCTATTGTCGGATCAATCCCGCGCGGCAGCGGAAAACATCGCTCGGAAAACCAAGTACTTGTCGTTGGCGGGTTACCACGGCTTTCAAAAGATGTATCTTGGCGCCATGGGCTTCCCAACGGGGATCAAGCAATAATCTTGGGACAATGACCGCGACCACCTCTGCAACCCAACGACCATCGACATTGCTAATCGCCTGTGGCGCCACGGCTCGTGAAATTATTGCCGTGCTAAAGCAAAATGCTCTGGATTTCATGAAAGTGGAATGTCTGCCGGCTCATCTACACAATACCCCACACCAAATTCCAGAAGCGGTACGCACTAAGATTCAGCAGTCCCGCGACAAATTTCAACACATCATTGTGTTATACGGGGATTGCGGCACTGGAGGTAAACTTGATGCCGTGCTGGCCGAAGAAGGCGTTGAACGAATAGCCGGAGCACATTGTTACGAGTTGTTTACCGGCAAGAAAGACTTTGCCGATATAATGGACACCGAGCCAGGGTCCTTTTTCCTCACCGATTTTCTTGCCGAGCACTTTGACCGCCTGGTCTGGAAAGGGCTCGGGCTTGATAAAAACCCCCAGCTCGTCAAACTCTATTTTGCCAATTACACGCGACTGCTCTATCTCGCGCAAAGCGACAATCTGCAAATCCACCAGAAAGCGAAACAAGCCGCGGAAAAACTGGGATTGCGGTTTGAAATCCGCCACACCGGTTATGGCCGCTACGAGACTTTTCTGGCTTTTATAGCGAACACATCTCCGCAGAAACGGAACTAGCCCGGATAATTCATGAAGGCGGACCATACGCCCGGAATCTTCCCAATATTTGAACCGGTTACCCTGTGTTTTAGGATACGGGGCCGGCGCACAGATTGCCCTGTTCCGATTCAACCGATCGGCGGTTTTCGGCTTCGCCGCTAACCGCCCTGCGGTCGATTTAGTATCTCGAGATTGAGCAAGGTTTGCCGTGGCTCTTGGAGGAATCGGCGCCTGCGCCGAAACAACGGAAGAGGCCCGATGCGCAGATGAAACAACTCTATCGCTTCGGGGAAACCGGCGCTGGTGCAGGCGCCGGCATGCAGCGTGCTGAATCCGTTTTTACAGGCGGCCGGATTCTAAGACCCGGGTCAAAATAACTTCACATTTCTGGATGCCGATCAGGGAAACGGGGTAAAGGCTCTCCCGGCTTCACGCAGCGAACCGGCAGACTGATTGTAAAGCGGTGGTTCGGCGCGGCAGGAACCGCCCCGCGGGTAGTGCTGCCTGAACCAGTTTGCACAAAAATCCAAAAACAGCCTCATGGCACGAGTCGGACGGATTTGCTTATGACAGGCAATTCCCAGATCGACACGTGGAATATCATCGGCCAACGGCAGCGTGACTATCCTTTGCCCATCGTAGGTGAAATCCAGGTGCGGATGGGTTACCAGCAAAGAGTAGCCCTGACCCTGGCCAACCATGCCGCGCACCATTTCCAGCGATGATGAACTGAAGGTAACCGGAGGCTCAAGCCCGATAGAATGAAAAATACCCAGAAAATACTCCCGGCTCGGTGGTATATCCAGCAACACCAGTTTGTCATCCATCATATCGCGCAGGAAAACCGATTCATTTGAAGCCTGGGGATGGCCTTCCGGCAAAAGAATATACGGGTTAAACGCCGCCATTTTTTCGATGGAGATCTCTTCTGGCAAATTAAGATCAAACATCAATGCCAGTTCGTAACGACCGGAATTCAGGCCTGAAACCAGCTTTTCCTGATTTCCCTCGTGTAATCGGATGGAAATACCTTCGTAAATTTGCTGAAAATCAGTAATCAGGGCTGGCATAAAAACCGGTGCAACACTCATAAAGCTCGCCACTTCAATTTGCCCCGTAATGAGTTCACCGGAATCGAGGGCGCTTTGCTGCAAGTCATTGGCGTATCGCAACAAACTCCCCGCATCGACCAAAAGACGCTCACCGGCCTGCGTCAGTGAAACCCCCTTGGCATGGTGACGAATAAACAACTGGGTTGAAAACTGACCTTCCAGATTGGTGATGGCCTTCGAAACTGATGGCTGAGAGACATTCAGCTTGCGCGCCGCATCGGCAACAGAACGACACTTTGCCGTAGTAACAAAATATTCCAGTTGGCGTAATGAATAGCGCAGCATGATTGTTTCCCCATATATGTCTTACGTCATACTGTTTTCAGCCCGATCAGTGTAGGTTCATTTGACTATCTTGTATAGCCAAAAACTAACACCTAGAAAGTTAAATTGAAATTTAGCTTATCAATATATTACGGTATAGAGTGAATCAGTAAATCCGTGCGATACCACCAGTTTTCGGGGGTGAGCGAAACGAGATGCCCGACAAGAATAGCAGTACTTGGAAAGTCGGCATCGATATTGGTGGAACGTTCACGGATGTCCTGGCTATCAATACTGCCGATGGCATGATCCGGACCGCCAAAGTCCGCAGCCAGACCCATGATCCCGTTGCCAGCATAGTCTCGGCTTTTGAAGCGATCGACATCGGTTGGTCTACGGTTTCCGATCTGATGCACGGCACAACCATGGCAACCAACGCCGTCGTAGAGGGCAATCTTGCATCCGTTGCCCTGGTTGCGACAGAGGGTTTTCGCGACACCATTGAAATCGGACGCCAGAATCGTCGCGAGCTTTATCGTCTGTGCGTTACGCCAAAGCTGCCGCCCCTTGTTCCAGAAGATCGCCGCATCGAGGCCATTGAGCGAATCGGTCCCGAAGGTCAAGTCCTAAAGCCCCTGAGCGAAGAAGAAGTGCGCCGCGTAGCCAGGGTTATCGATAGCTTGGACGTTGATGCCGTTGCCATCGCCTTGCAGCACTGCTTTGTCAATGCCGACCACGAAAAAATGCTTGCAAAGCAGCTTTCCAAAACCGTTGAATATCTAGCACTTTCCCATGAAATGAGCCCCGAGCCGCGAGAATTCGAGCGCACTAACACAACCATATTTAATGCCGCCCTCATGCCACTGACGGCGGGGTATCTGGACAAGCTCCAGGCTAGCGCGGGTGATTGCACCAATATCCACCTGTTTCATTCCGCAGGTGGCATGGCATCGGTCAAAGCGGTCAAGGATCGTCCGTTGGCGCTTGCCCTTTCCGGTCCAGCAGCAGGCGTGGCCGCGGCGGGCAAGATATGCAACGAGCTTAAGCTCGATAACGCCATTGGATTTGATATGGGGGGCACCACCACCGATACTTGCGTGATTATTGATGGCAAAGTCCAGGTTGGTAGTGATCAGCGTCTCGCCGGTCGTCCAGTCCGCCAGCTTATGGTCGCCGTTGAATCCATCGGGGCTGGTGGCGGCTCTATTGCTCGCGCGGAAGGATCAGCCGTGCGCGTCGGACCCGATAGCGCCGGCGCCCGGCCTGGCCCAGCGTGTTATGGGTTGGGCGGCAAATTGCCCACGGTGACCGATGCCAACATGACACTTGGCTATCTGAATACCGAACGTTTGCTCGGTGGCGCCATCCCCCTGAGTCCGGAAATGGCCGAGGCCGCCATTGAGACGCTCGCTGATACATTTGGCAGATCCGTTCATGAAACAGCCCTCGGCGTCTACCGGGTGGCCAACGCTAGCATGGCGCGTGCCTTACGCCGGGTCACGGTGGAACGCGGGATTGATGCGCGAACCTGTTCGCTGATTGCCTTTGGCGGCGCGGGACCGATGCATGCTGTGGCGCTGGCTCGGGAATTTGGCATCGCCAAAGTGGTGGTGCCGAAATTCTCCAGCGTATTTTCGGCCCTTGGCTGCCTGACAGCCGAGCTCACCTACGCCGAACAGCACACCGTGCGCATGCCCAGTACCGATTGGGATGGTGAACGCCTGAATACTCTGTGCCAATCCATCCAGAAGCGTTTGAGTGCCCCGATCGTTGCGACCGGTCATGATACCGGCACGATCAACACCCGCTTTGTAGCCCTGATCCGCTATACCGGCCAGAGCGATACCGTAGAAGTGTCTTTTGATCTGCCCTGCGATCCGGCGAAACTGGGTGTGGATTTTATGGCGCAGCACAAGAAACTGTACGGTTTTGCCACCGAAGAAGCCTGGCACTTTGAAACCTTGCGCCTGACGGTTAGCGCGCCATCACAAAGCGACATTGCCGACCTCGATGAAGCCGAGCGGGAAAAAACCACAGCACCGATCTCGGTCGATGAATGCTGGTTTGACACCAGCGGGCCGGTCGCAACCAATCGCTTCGAACGCAGCGCACTGCCGGTCGACTGGAAAGTCGAAGGTGCGGCCATCATCGAGGACGACTGGTCGACCATCGTCCTGCCGCCGGGCGCAACAGCCTGGATCGATCCAACGGGCCACTTGGCCATAGAGGCAGGCGCGGTCTCGTGAGCACTCAACTCAATCAAGGAGCCGATCCCTTTATTGTCGAAGTTATCCGCAATGCCCTGACGGCCATTGCCGAGGAAATGTCGCTGATTGTCATGCGCTCGGCACGCTCGCCGCTGCTGCGCGAAGCCGGTGACCTGTCGTCTGCACTGACCGATAGCGAAGGCCATCTGATTGCCCAGGGGCGCGATATACCAGCCCACCTAGGCGTCATGGGCTCGACGGTGCAGGAATTTCTCAAACGTGTCCCGGGAGAAAAGCTTAAGCCCGGCGATGTCTGGTTTTTGAACCTGCCTGAAGCAGGCGGCAACCATCTGCCGGACGTGAAAGCCATTCGCCCGATCTATGCCGAAGGTGAAATTCAGGCCTACGCCGTCAGTCTTGCGCACTGGGCCGACATCGGTGGCGCCAGACCGGGAAGCTACGTTCCCGATGCTCGTGATGCCTGGCAGGAAGGCCTGCGCATCCCGCCCTTGCGAATTTTTACCAAAGACGGCCCGGACCGTGAAAAGCTCGGTATGATTCTCGCCAACGTGCGTGGTGCGGAGGAACGCGAGGGCGATATTTTGGCGCAGATGGCATCGACCTATGCGGCCGATGAGCGCATGCAGGAAGTTTTCGCTCGATATGACGCTACAACTGTACGTGTGGCCGTCGCCGATTTGCATGACCAGTCGGAAGCGGAAATGCGGGCCGCCATTCGAACCCTGCCCAATGGGGTCTACGAAGGTGAAGACTGGCTCGATGACGACGGCCTGGGTGGTGAACCCATTGCAGTGCGCGTGCGCATCGAGATCTGCGATGACGAAGCAATCTTTGATTTTTCCGGGACCGGCGATGCCGCGGCGGGACCGCTTAATGCGACACCGTTTACGGCATCGGCCAGTGTTTTTTACGCCATGAAGGTCATCGCCGGCCCCGATATTCAGCCCAACGCCGGGTGCGCACGACCGCTCAAGATCATCACCCGTGAAGGATCGCTGCTGCAGCCACCCCTGGAAAAACCGGTGGTCGGCGGCAATCACGAAACGTCGCAGCGAATCGTTGATGCGATATTCAATGCCTTTGAAAATATTATACCAGAACGTCTAACCGCGGGCGGCTCTACGACATCGGGGCTGTTGCTGTTCAGCGGCCGCGACCCACGCACCGGACGATGGACCACGCTCTATGAAGTTCATGGCGGCGGCGAGGGCGCACGCCATGATCGCGACGGCATGTGCGCGGTTCGTCCGCACATGTCCAATGTAATGAACACTCCGGCCGAAGTTTCGAGGCGAACTATCCCATTATTGTTGAGGGCCAGACCCTGCGGCGCGGCTCCGGCGGCAAAGGTGTTCACCGCGGCGGTGACGGCCAAGTTCGCACTTACTATATGAATGGCCCGGAAATCTTTATGACAACCATGGTCGAACGCAACCTCATTCCACCCTACGGCTTGCAGGGCGGTGAACCTGGCAAGACTTTCAATGTCACTTTGAAGCGTGTTTCGGGCGAAACCATTAATATTGTCGGCAAAACACATGTCCGTTTGGAGCAAGGCGATCGGATTATTATGAAAACCAGCGGTGGCGGCGGCTATGGTGCCCCGGTGAACTAACAACCCAACCCAACTTACGGGGTAAGACGCACATGAGGCTCGAAGATAAGAACGTAATCATCACCGGTGCAGCTATGGGCATGGGCGGCACCATCACCAGGCAACTGGCCAGGGAAGGCGCCAACCTCGTTCTGGTTGCCCGGACGCCGGGCCCGCTCGAAGAATTGGCTAGGGAGCTGCAAGCAAGCGGCAGCAAAGCAACTGCCATTGCCTGTGATGTTACCAATGACGAAAAAGTCAAAAACATGGTCGAGAAGGCCAAGGAGTTTCTTAATGGACGCATCGACATCCTGGTTAATTCCGCCGGTGCCACGGGTCCCATTGAAACACCGGTCTGGGAAATCACCGCAGAGGATTTCGAATCGGTGCTGCGCAAAAATATCATCGGGTCATTCCTGCCCATGAAATATACGCTTCCGTCTATGATCGAAGCCAAATACGGCAAGATCGTCAACATCGGCGGTGCTTCCGGGATGAGAGGTTACCGCTATCGTGCCGGATACAGTTCCTCGAAGTGGGCCATCCGCGGTCTGACTCGCACAGCGGCGCTTGATTGCGGCGAATACAACATCAACGTCAACGCCATCATGCCCGGCATCGTCGAAACCCCGCGTATGGAAAAACTGTGTCACGAAAAAGCCAGGATTAAAGGCACAAGCTATGATGACGAATACGCGGATTACGTGGCGGAGATGGCACTGAAACGCGTTACCACACCACAGGATGTCGCCAACGCCGTCGTCTTCCTGGCATCGGATGATTCCAAGAACATCACCGGTCAGGAAATGGTTGTCTGCGGCGGCTGGGCCGTTTAACTTATTAGAACCGGAGCGATTACATGTTACCGCCCTTTGATCTTTGCGAACCGCAATCGTTGGCAGATGCCCTGCAGGCTCTGTCCAAACACAGCGATGCACGGCCGCTTGCCGGTGCCACCAATTTGGTACCGGACCTGCGCGACAAGCGTGAGACTTGCAGAAACTTTATCTCGCTGGAAGCGCTCGATGAACTGCGCTACATCAAACGCGATGGCGGCCGTGTAACGCTGGGTGCACGCACGACCATTGCCGATATTCTGGACGACGACGGCATGAAGACCGACGCTCCAGCGCTGTACGCCTCGGCACAGATTTTTGGCGGTGCCATGGTGCGCACGGCTGCAACTATCGGTGGCAATATCTGTTGTGGATCGCCATCGGCTGACAGCGTGCCGCCCTTGCTGACCCTCGATGCGGACGTCACCCTGAGCAGTGCTTGCGGAGAACGCACCGTTCCAATTGATGAGTTCTATGTGGATTACAAAAAAACGGTCATGCGTTCCGATGAAATGCTGACGTCCGTTTCCTGGAACGTTCCACCACAAGGCAGCGCGAACCTGTTCTACAAACTTGCCCGACGCAAAGGCGATGCCATCACCGTAACCGGTGTTGCCGTGATGATTGCCGTGCAGGGTGGAGTGTGTTCCACCGCGCGCATTGCCCTTGGGTCGGTCGGCCCGACCATTTTCCGTGCGGGGGCCGCCGAAGACATGTTGATGGGCAAGGCGCTTAGTGAGGACATCATCGAACAGGCTGCCAAGGCTGCGGCCGATCGGTGCTCGCCCATTGATGACATTCGCGCCGGTGCGGGTTACCGGTTGCAGACAGCCCATTCTCTGACCCGCCGCCTGGTGACACAGGCGTGGCAGCAGATTGCCTGATAGGAGGATTCGTATTATGTCCAATGAGAAAAATGTCAGCGTTATCGTAAACGGCAGCGAAGTGAAATTTGTCACACCCTCACATCGCACCCTGCTTGAAGCGCTGCGTCATGAAGGGTTTGTAGAAATCAAGTGCGGTTGTGAAAAAGGCGACTGTGGTGCATGCGCCGTTTTGCTCGATGGAGAACCCGTCGACAGTTGCCTGACACTTGCCTGGCATGTCGACGGACGCGAGGTCACCACCATCAAGGGTATTGGTCATCATGGTAAAGCGGATCCGCTGCAAAAGGCCTTTATCGAAACCGGCGCCGCCCAATGCGGATACTGCACGCCCGGCATAATCATTGCGGCTAAGTCTTTGCTGAAAGACAACCCGAACCCCTCGCTTGCTGACATTAAACGCGGTCTAAGTGGCAATCTGTGCCGCTGTACCGGTTACACCCGTATCTTTGAAGCCGTGCAGCTTGCAGCAAAGGAGTTGCGCGCGGAGGGAGAAGCGGCATGAATCAGATCGATGTTTCTCCCGGCTTGATCGCCAATGTAAACCTGCGGCAGGTTGGCAAGAACATGCCACGTAACGACGCGCCTACAAAAGTCCACGGCAGGGTAATTTACGCCGGCGACTATTACATGGAAGGCATGCTGTTTGCCAAGGTGCTGCACAGTGATCGCGCCTGCGCCAACATCACGAATGTTGACGTATCAGCCGCCAAGGCGCTGGCCGGTGTACACAGTGTTTTGACGGCCGATGATCTTTCCGCGTGTAATGCAGTTATGACCGACCTGCCCGGTCAAACCGGCGGCGGCACAAAGAACACCAAACAACCAATCCTGGCAGCAGAACGTGTCCGCTTTTACGGCGAGCCTATAGCTCTTGTCGCCGCGGAAACCTATGAACTTGCCCAGAAAGCACTGGATTTAATCATCGTTGATTATGAAGACACCGAAGGTGTCTATGATCCTTTTGCGTCCCAGCAGCCCGGCGCGCCGATTGTTTATGGCGATGACAACATCGTCGCGGCCCACAAAATACGCAAGGGCGATATTGAAAAGGGATTTGATGAAGCCGACTATATTCTGGAAAACACTTATTCATCACAATACCAGGAACAGGCGTTTTTGGAACCAGAGGCCGCTGTTGCCTGGGTCGATGAACATGAAATCCTCAACATTCGGTCCAGCACACAGGTGGTCGAGCACTTTCGCGCTGTAGCCGATGCCCTTGGCATCGCGCATAACAAGGTCCACTTGCAAGCGCCATACATTGGCGGTGGTTTTGGTGGCAAGGAGGTCATGACGATCGAGGTCTGGCTGGCATTGCTGGCCATGGACACAAAGCGTCCTGTAAAGCTGATTCAGACCCGTGAGAATTCTTTTCTGTCCCACGGCCCGCGCCATCCATTTACATTTACACACAAAACCGGTGTACGCAAAGACGGCAAAATCACCGCGATGCAAATCACCATCACATCGGATGCTGGCGCCTATGCCAAATTGAGCCCGTATATCCTGCTCTATTCGGTGGTCGGTTCAACCGGACCGTACCGCGTCGACAATCTGTGGGTGGATGCGACATCGGCAGCAACCAACAATCTGCCGACTTGTGCCTTTCGCGGATTTGGCACCATGCAGGCCAACACCGCCTGTGAAGCACAGATGGAAGAGCTTGCCAAACTAATTGGTATGGATTCACTTGAACTGCGCCGCAAGAACTTCATTCGACCCGGTGATCCCAACACCACCGGCCAAATAATCGGCAGCGCCGTATGGTCCGATCAATGCGCCACCCAAGCGCTTGCCGCTCTTGGCCGAAAGCCGAAGAATTCCGATTACCAGGTCTACGGCCACGGCCTCGCCTGCTACCAGCAAAGCTATGGTCGTATCCGCTGGATGAAGGACACCTCCGAATCATGGGTCGGACTGGAAATGGACGGCACAGTCATCGTGCGCTGCGCGGTAACCGATATCGGCGCCGGGCAGATGTCTGCACTGGCGCAGATCGCCGGGGAAATTCTCGGTGTGCCAATGAGCGAAATTACCGTCTACTTCGGCGACGGTCACATCAACCCACTGGCTGGAACATCCACCGCCAGCCGCGCCCTCTACATGAGCGGCAAGGCAACGGAACTGGCGGCCACATCCGTGCGGGAAAACCTGCTGGAATGCATGGCAAAGCACTTTGACGTGTCCCCCGGAGACCTTGATCTGGCGGATTCAAAAATCTTTGTGCTCGATGGTTCGGAACGCAGCATGTCCATCAAGGATATGGTAAAAATTTGTGCCGCCGAAGGGGTGCATCGCCATAATCTGTCCATCTTCAAGGCGCCGCCAAGCGAAGGCCTTGATCCGGAAACCGGACAAGGCGATGTCTTCCCCGACTTCACCTATGGTGCACACGCGGCTCAGGTCTGCGTCGATACCGATACCGGTGAAGTCACCGTGATGAAAAGCGTTGGCGCCCACGACGTGGGACAAGCTATCAACCTGCGCGCTGTAGAAGGCCAGATTGAAGGCAGCGCCCTGATGGGACAGGGTTTTGCACTCAGCGAAGAACTGATCCTGGAAAAAGGCGTGCTGAAAAACGGTTCTTTGAGCGAATACCTGATTCCCACATCCGAGGATGTACCGGAGATCAAATCCATCGTCCTTGAATCCCGCAGCGGC
>JAOTWM010000110.1 GCA_029862885.1 Gammaproteobacteria bacterium | reverse complement strand
GCGCATTGCGGTATCCAAACCGCCGGGAGTATCCATTTGCAAAATGACTATCTCAGCATTCGATTCCTGCGCATCGGTAATACCGCGCCGCACATAGTCGCTGGTTGCCGGACCAATTGGACCGTCGATAGTTAGTACAATCGCGCTGGACTCTCCCGAGTCACTGTCTGCAAAAAGCCAGGCCGACGGTAACCCGACAAGTAACAAATATATGATGAGTCGAATTTGTCTCATCGCCTCTTAATCGGGCTAAACGACGCGAATCCCTATAGTCTGTGATTGCTTAGTGGCCACCTTAGATATTAGTCCAGAGCATTAATCATTGCCGCCGATTTCGCCGACCAACAGATGTATCGATACGATCACAATAATAATTCGCGGATTTGCCCGTATTGATACACGTCAAGGGACGTGGGTTCGAGCCGCCACTAGCGCTTCGGCGAAACGGTCATCAAATTATCAGATCGGGTTCCCGCGTATGTTGCAATAGGTACTGCCGCGCCTGATCCCGTAGCGTCAGAGCACTCATCCATCGCGCATCGTGGCTATCAGATGCTGCATCGGGATATATCGGTTCGCCGATACTGACCGAAACACGCCCCCGCCGCGGAAACCAGGAATCGCCGCGCAGAATGTAACGAGTCCCGCGAATTGCGATCGGGATGACGGGCGCATTGATTTCAACTGCAGTAACGAACGCACCCATATGAAATGGCAATAGGCCAGGCATGCGCCGAAACGTCCCCTCCGGGAAAAACGCTATTGCCCGTTTATCATCGGCCGCTATCGCTATTTGCTTCGCATCTTCGGCGGCTTGTTGCGCATCCATCCGTTCGACAAACAGAGTGCCGATGCGTTTCAAGAATCGATAAACCACGGGCTTTTGTCTTAAATCGGCCTTGGCAACAAAACGAAACGGCGCCGATAACGAGCCAATCAATACATAACCGTCCAGATAACTGGCATGGTTGGCCACGTACACGCAGGGACGGTCCGTGAGCAGGTTTTCACGCCCATCGATGAGCAACGGTGTACCCGATATCCAGGCTAATAGGCGCACGGTATTGTGCATGAAGCCCCAACGCCATTGGTGGGTCGGTAAAACATGCCATATCAACCAAGTAACACCCGCCAAGACAACAAAACTCGACCAACACCATGCGGCATACATGTAGTCTGCGGCGATATTCTTTAGACGCGACATTTGTGGTTTCAGCCCTCGTAAAACCAATCGCATCAATTGCCACGACACCGCGGGTCGCGGTTTGCCGATCGCATTTTCCTCATACAGAGTTCGGCAATCGCTGCGCCGCAGTTTACCGCTGGACGTTTTAAGCACCGTTCCTGCCGGTGCCAGCACAACTTCATCGGGCGGCGTGCCGGCTAGATCAGTCGTCAACGCCGCAATCTTCTCGTGCAATGTTTGCTTTTCTGCATCATCGGTCGTTCTCGTCTCCGCCACTACAATCAGACGCTCTGTTCCCGAATCAGGATCGTTACTGCCGAATACCGCGACGCGACCCATACGCACACCATCGATATGACTTAACGCTTCTTCGATCTCTTCCGGGTAGATGTTGCGGCCGGCCCGAATAATAAGATCCTTTTGACGTCCAGTGATAAATACATCGCCGCCTACCATATAGGCACGATCGCCAGAGCCGAGCCACCCATCGTGAAACAATGCTTGGGTCACTTGCGCCTGGCGATAGTAACCGCTAGTCGTGGAAGGGCCGCGAAATTGCAGGTGCCCCACTTGCCTCTCCGGCAATTCGCGGTGTTGATCGTCAACGATCCGAATTTCATGGCCACGGAGCGGTTGCCCGCTTGCGACGATACGCACGGCCCCTTGATCACCGTCATCCGCCGGAATTGCTTGGCCCTGCTCCATCAAAACATCGCGCTGAACACGATCGATAACCGGGGGTCGGCCAAGTGGCGGGAACGCCAGCCCCACCGTACATTCCGCCAGGCCATAGACCGGATACATTGTCTGTGGACGAAACCCGGCTGGGGCAAACCGTTGCGTAAACCGCTCTATAGTTTGAGCACTGACAGCTTCCGCGCCATTGAATGCAACGCGCCAAGAACTCAAATTCAAGCCTTCGATGTCCTTGTCTCTGATCTTTGTCAGGCATAATTCGTAAGCGAAGTTAGGCGCCGCCGATAAGCTACCGCGATAACGATGGATAGCCCAAAGCCAGCGTTGCGGTCGGCTGAGAAATGTTAACGGTGACATGCACACCAACGGGATCGCGAAGTAAAGACTGCCCAACCAGGCACCGATCAGGCCCATGTCGTGATAAAGCGGCAACCAACTGACAAATACATCCTGATCGTTTGCCTTGATGTGCTCGCCATCGGCACGAATATTGGCCAACAGGTTGCGGTGTGTGAGCACTACACCCTTTGGATTTCCTGTGCTGCCTGATGTGTATTGTAAAAACGCGATATCCTCTTCGCGCACGGCGGGCGACTGATAATTGGCATCGATTTGTAACAACTCCTGTGGTGTAACGACTCGACGCAACACCGGCACCTGTGCTTGGAGCAGATGCGCCAGTGACTTGGCCTCATCCACAGTAATAAGTACTTTTGGTTGACAGTTATTCAAGATGGTACTTTGCCGTGCCAGATGGTCTTCTAACTGACTTCGGCGCACCGGTGGATAAATGGGCGCGGGTATCGCGCCCGCTAAGACCACCCCATAAAAGGAATCAAAATAGGAAATACAGGTTGGCAGCATGATGGCCACGCGGTCACCGGGTTCAACGCCCAATGACTGTAACGCAGCCGCCGATTTACACGCACGTGCATGCAAATCACCATAGGTGACGATCTGATCGTCCCGGTCACTTTGATGTAATCGAATATGCGGGCGGTCGGCGTGCCGTTCCACATGCCAGTTCAGCATATCAACCAACGTACGTCCGTGCCGCGGGGAAGATGCACTGCCGCGTGCCATCTCAACCGCAGCGGTGGGCGATGCTATCGTATACGGCGTGGAATTTTGAATCGCCCGCAGTAAGTCACCCGCAGTCTCGACGGTTGCGAATGTGTGTTCGGGCAATCGCACATCAAACGCACGCTCGACCCGCATCACCAATTCCACCCGGCCGAGACTGTCTATACCCAGGTCGCGATCGAGTACACTTTCGAATTCGACACTATCCGCACTGCGACCGGGATGAAGTTCGGTAACTAGGCTCCGCACCAATTCCAGAAGGCGTTGTGCGACATCCGATTGTGGTTCCGACGTGTTTTTTGTTTCCAACGACTCGCAATGCTCCATCACAGTATAATGGCATTTACCTAACGGCAGGCAGTCTGGCACGTATAGCAGAATCCTGCTTCGCGCCCTAGTCGTATTACAGCATCAGCGCTTGAATTTAGGTAGTAGAGTTTCTACCCAAGGAACATGGCTGCCAGCGTCGACCTGTATCAACTTGAAATTACAAATCTCCGAAATGCAATTACCTAAGTACATAGCCCTAAAACAATAATCAGTGGCCGCTGATCGCACAAAGACAATTCGCGAACCGAAATAGCGCTGCGGCTACACCGAAAATCCATGGAATGATGCAGACCATGCCACGTTGTCCGACCCACGGTATAGACGATTTGCGAACTGAGACGGTAGATCGATTGTGGCAGACGCTGGCTATTGTTCGAGCCAGTATGCCGAAAAGGTGATGCACTCCAGTCACATCTCGGGTCGGTGAAAATGATCGATGCCGTGTGGGAAAGAATGCAACACTCGCCTGTGATCTAGGACAAGTGAAACACGCAAACAGGAGAACATATGAAAATGGATAGCGTCTGGACCAAGCCGTCGCTAGTTAGCCAGAAGCCGACGCCATATTGCCACCGCTAACTTTCCGGAAGTCCGGCTTTGCGAAGCCCTCCGACCCACAGATCGACGACTTCGTCACTCTTGAATGGCAGAATCGTTTTCATTCTGCTAATTGTGAAACCAGGAGCTAGTTGAAGCAGTTTAGTCACGGTTTTCTGCGCCGCGCCGATGCGTCCAATTTGCGCCTGACTCGCCGCGAGCGTTAGCTGTGAGGTGAACGCGGCGTTCTTCTGTGAAGTTGCTCTTCGCGCCCAGTCGCAGGCCTTCTCGTATTGGCCCAAATTGAAATAGGCATAGGCCTTCACGTTCATGAATCGCCACAAAAATGGATCATTCGGGCTCAGTCGCATGGCTATATCTTGTTGCGAAATCGCATCAGTTTCACGATGATCAAAGGCATAAACAAAACCCAACCAATGATGCGCTCGCGCGAAGCTCGGGTTGATGCTCAAGGCTTTCTTCAATGCTTCGGCAACAGTTGAATGCTCGCCACGAAAAAGTAGAACAATGCCGAGAATCGACTGGGCGAGCGCATCCTTGTCATCGGTCTCAATTGCCTTCTTTGAGAGGTCGAACGCTGCCCCGAGCCGCTCTTCGGGATCCCTCGAGAAGCCTAGGAGGTAAGAAATCAGGTTTGACGTCGCCATTGCGGTGAAGGCTCTGCCGAATTGCGGATCCAACTCAAGGGTGCGTTTGAGACACTCGTCGGCATTTTTGAGAGACTCCGCATTGAACTTGTATAAGTGCCAATGGCCCTGCCGTAGAAAATCCCACGCGTCCATGCTCTCCGGATTCATTCGCAACGCTCGTTCTTGCTCGGCGCGGTCGAGTTCCGACTCAATTGAGGCGACGACGGTCAAGGTAATTACGTCCTTGACCGCGAAGATGTCCTCCAGCTCTCGGTCGTATTTTTCGGCCCACAAATGATTGCCGGTCGAACCGTCGATGAGCCGCGCTGTAATGCGGACACGGTTGCCGGCTTTGCGAACGCTCCCTTCGAGCACATAGCGAACACCCAACTCCTGCGCGACCGCCTTAACGTTGACTGCCTGACTCTTGTAGGTGAACGTCGTATTGCGTGCGATGACGACCAACTGCCGGATCCGGCTGAGGGTTGTGATGATGTCCCCGCTGATGCGGTCGGAGAAGTATTCCTGCTCCGGATCCCCGCTCATATTCTCGAAAGGCAATACGGCGATGGAAGACTCCGTGGACTGGAGAGGCGCACGTGACGTCGCCGCGGGCGCACCTTCGGTCCGAGGTTGGGGCGCGGGCACTGCAGAGTTCAAGGCCAGCCTGACTCTGTAGGCTCGCACGAGCTCATCGAATCCCTTGAGCTGCTGCTCTCCGAGGAACTCGTACTCGAAGGGGAGACGGCGCGGGATTGTCTCTTGGGCGGCGCCTTGAACAACGACACCGCCGGGCTCCGCAAGTTGTTCTAGCCGCTGCGCCAAAACAACCCCGGCACCCGTTAACGTGGCATCCGCGATAATCACCTCACCTAAACTTATCCCGATGCGGAGGATGAGCTTGATTTCGTCCACGACCACACTGTTTATGACCGCATTGTCGGCCTGGAATGCTAATACGGAGGAGACGGAGTCCGAAGCCCGGTCAAATTCCGCTACGAGTGCATCCCCGCGAAGCTCATGCGCGGTGCCTCCATAGGCAGAGATGGTCTCGGAGAACCGCCGGAACGCGTCTTGCATTCTTTGGTGAGAAACATGCTCGTCCTTCTATACAAGCTCAGTCGAGCCTGCGACGTCAGCGTGCAGGATTACTGCAAGTTTGGAGCGGGTTGCCATGGGGTTCCTTACGGTAATCTTGCGTGCTGTGCTAGGTAGTCCCGTGGAGTCTAACGTACCCTGGCTTCCATCGCCGAACTCCCAGCGTGGCGCTTGTATTACTCTCTCCGGGATATCCCATGCTCAGGCCGTTAGGGGCGGGGCCGGCCGGTCACCGCAATAGCGCGAATGGCAGCTCTACAGGATCTGACCAGTTCGTCCACTGCAACTCCGAACGACTGGATCTAGCCTATTCCGTTGAAATACTCGACATTGAAGCGAGCGATTTTACCTTCACTTTTTTGAGTGGGTGGTCTTTGCTCCGGCTGATGCCGGATTTTTGATTGGTTATTCGTTCGTTTTCGTGTTCATACGTTTGATTTCGGTCACGATACCGCTTCAGCGAGCGTTCCGGCGGGATCCGTCCCTAACCATTGCGCCATTCGTCTCAAGTTTTGCGCAATCGCCATGAGCAAAAACTCGTCACGAACGCTGGTGATTCCTCTTAATCGTAGTCGATCGACTTTAAGTATCCGCTTCATATGCGCGAACAACATTTCGACCTTCTTACGGTCTTTGCGTGATTGCGCGTAAGCTTTGGTCTTCGCGAGCCCTCGAGCCAGGTCTCGCGCGTCTTCGTGTACGGATCGATGGATCTTACGTGCCGGAACCGTCGGGCAGCACTGCGCTTTCATCGAACAGTGCCCGCAGTCACTCTCGCTGGCACGATAGATGATGGTATTGGCTTTCGTAATGCCCACCCGCGCCTTTTTCGGATCTTGCGAAAGGTATCTTCGATCATATCGCACTCCGCTTCAACGCATTGTACTGAGCGTTGGTACAGATCGTGTCGGTCAGCGCGGCTCGCCATACTCCCTTTTCCATTGTGCTTTTTTTCTTACTCATATACGCCTAATCAAACCATCTGAAATTTCACAAGTTAACCACGACGCACAAACAAGCTGTCCGCCGGGGAATAGTCATTCAAGCATCCCATGTGATCCAGCATGCTTAACAAGAATGCGTTAGCCCCAATACGGCCCATGCCGCCGCGCATGCACTGCGACTCACCGAAGTTCTTGCATTCATCCTTGCGTCCATGAGACGAATTGATTAACGATGGAACAGGATCACCGCTATGACGACCCAGGGTGGAATCGGTAGAGTGATCAGCCGATACGCCGATAACGATGTCGCGCCCGAGTAGAGGACTCATGGCCTGATCGATGCGTTCGATCAGTTCTTTCTTAGCTACCGGATCGCGGTCGTGTCCGTAAACATCCGTACCCTTGATATGGAGATACACGATGTCACTGTTTTCGAGTGCGGTATCCACTGCCTTAACCTTGGCCGCAAGATCCGTATCGGGCATAGCGGTAAATCTGGAGTCGGTGACCGGTTTAAAATGAAATAATTTACACAAGCCGAGGACGGTACGCTCACTCGCAACCACGGCCACGTTCAAGGACAGGTGGCGCAACATGTTATGCACCTCGTTCAACATGCCGGCACCACGAGTGACGATGCCCGTAGCGGGCATCAATCCCTGCGCTCGCCGCTGTTCGTTCACCGGATGGTCATTAAATCGTTTAAATATTTTATTAATGGCCTGGTTCGCTGCATTGGCAGTTCTTACTGCTGCGTCGTTATTATCGGTTGCATAACAAGACCGCACCTCAGCACCAGGGGTGGAAGCATCGCCGGGGTCGGTGTCGGCTATAGCAGCGGACAACCGGTTACCGGACAATCGCAACACCGCCCGATGCTGACTAGCCGGGTGCAAACTGGCGCTGATACCGTGATCAAGTGAAATATTATGCAAACCCTCGACAAGCTCTTCGGTTTTTTAAGAAATCCTCCCGGCACGACGATCAAGCACCTTAAACCAGCCATTCGCAGGTTCGAGTGTTGCAAAATTGCCGCGCATGGTGAGATCGCCGGGTTGTATCGGCAGATCGATACCGATTGCCTCTATGGGGCCACGTGACAGTTTGTAAGCATCTTTAGGCGCCAATCCCTTTAGCAAACTGGTGCCGGTGTGGGTACTCACCGGCATACCAGGCACAAAGGGATCGACAAGCCCGCAAATTCCATCGCTCGCAAGCTTGTCAAACACTTGTGTATCGGCTGCTTCGAGTGGCGTGAGTCCATCCAAGACCTGTGCTGGGCGGTCGCCCAGTCCATCGATAACGATTATTGCGCCCTTACGATTTTGTGACATCAACCGCTCCCCTGTGAGTAATACAGATCCGGCGCATCAACGACGGTTTGATGTGAGAATTTGCAACTCACGATACTTAATGTTGGACGTCCACAACATAGCAGACTATCCTCCAAGCGGCGGTAACGTCAGTTTGCTCATAGCGAACCGAGTTGCCTGAACACCTCTTTGGGTGATCGCCCGAAGCGCTGCAAAAGACTGTCGGAAACAATTCTCATTAACTCGCGTATAGTTGTCTCTTTGTCGCGGTTGATGACGATAGGAGTGCCGCTACGGTCAGCCTCTGAAAGAATATAAGTCTGTAATCGCCAAATGTCTTCAAAGTTGTCCAAATAACGTTTACTACGCCGCTGCGGCGTACTCGTGCCCCGGCCCTTTATATGCATTATGAGATGATTTCGTTTCAATACACCGAGCATTATTGGTACCACCATCGCATTGGAGTCCTTTGACACTTTTTCCTGAAGCGAAGGCAACACATGCACTCCCTCCAACACCAGAGAAGCTCGCTCCTGAACCGCCCGTTCAATCACGGCCTGACACGCAACCTCGATCAGATTCACCTGCTGTAAGTAGCCGTTTATGAGTAATTTGTCTTTGCTGATATGCTCACGCCCCACTCCGGAAATAGATTTCCAGGCATTGAACGATGAGGTGTGCAGAACTGGAAGCAAACGTTCGGGTATCATCATCCGCATCACCTGACGCAACATATCCGTCGATTGCGTGCGAACGATCTCCAACCGGTTAGCCATCTCGGTCGCGACAGTGCTTTTTCCCGATGCGGCAGTACCCCCTATCAACAATAACAACGGACGGCCGCTATTAAAGAAGTCCAACCAGACGAGATATCGACGCGAGCAATCGTCGCCAATCTCCTGCTGAATACAGTCGTAGGCCAGCTCCGCCAGACGACTGGATGGAATTTCCCACTTTTCCATCTGCAAAAGTCGATCGTAAACCACCGTGGTGATATACGAAGCTTCCTCCGTCGACAGACAGCAAGACTCCAACCGTTGTTGCATTTTGCCGCGAGAAAAAGCCAGTGATTCACCGTTTGCGCCACGCACCATGATCGGAGCCGGTACTTTGACATTGGTCTGGTAGCGTTCAGTGGCCTCGGGATACGACAGCTTGCGCAAATGTTGAACCACAGTTTTACGCAAATGTGTGGTACTGATTTCTTCGGTATCATCCAGCTCCCTTCGAATATCCGATGCCAACCGATAAGCGTCCTCAAATGGGACGCCAGCATTTTGCAAGGAACGCGCCAGGATGCCGCGCAAAAAAGGGATGCCCGTTTTTTCTGTAGGTTTTAGAACTACTGTCTTGGCCATAATCTGATAACTCTAATTGACGGAAACAATCCCATCACAAACAATTTCGTTGGTCACGTACGAAAAACATCATAAATCATTTAACAACTCCCGAGTCGAGAACTGTTCCAGTTGTTCGAATAAACCTCAAGAGGACCACACCAAGCTTACTTCAGTTTTTACAACAATTTTCAATAAGCTTCTAATCAAAGCAGCGGTTTTAAGAACAACTGAAATCGTATCATAGATTCATCGCGACGGTTGTTAAAGTCAAATAAACGCAAACAAACAACGACGACTTAGTACAAATGATAGTTGTTTCCCATCAGGTAAAATTACATCAAGTTACTACGCCATTTATGAATTGCAATCAAGCAAGCGATGGTTGTTACAATTCAATCACAGCGACTTTATCTCCGTGATTACTATTTAGTATTGATATACACCAATAAGGACCTGAAAAGTTTACACCGTCGTTAATTCGACGGAACGCATATGACCACATCAACACAAGCACTCTTTTCGTTGACAGATGTTGCTGACACACGATCAGTCAAAGGCGTCATCACGCCAAGCGCTGTGAGATTCCGACAGATCGTAGTGACAGGCCCACCGTGCAGCGGTAAATCCACTCGAGACGTGCACCAAGTGCGGCGGCACCGTCAAAGTGACCGCCTGCATTCAAGATCCAATGTCAGGGTGTCAACTGAAAACGCGGCGAATATACCGAATAGATTCCCATAGGCTTTCTGGCACATCCGGCAGTGGCAGTAGCCGACCCAGATGGGTGGCTTTGTTGACTCGTAGCGAACAGCCCCGCATAGACATCCACCGGTAGTCTTTTCTTCATCGTTCATGAAAAGTTCCTCCCGTGACGAATGTCAGCTGTGAATCATACACCCGACGTCTCGAGCGTGAACTCGCAGGCTCGTGCAATTTCTGCTCCTGGCCGATCTCCGCCCGTCATGACATCGATTTTCCAGCTATCCGGCTGACTGCCTCAGCGGAACCGGTCCGTGGAGGACGTCTGGGGCGACAGGCTCAAAACGACCCATATCGGAATTTCGTAGATCGGAGCAGCGAGGCGCAATCCCGATTCTCTGAATGTCGGCTCTCACCTAACAAGTGGAAGTTCGACTTTGGTGGGCTCGAACGCGTACTGTCGACCCGCCATAGCAGTCAATTGGCGAACTTGCATGTGGAAATTTGCGAAATCGTTCGGAGATACTAACGCTGCTGAATGATCTACCTAAACCCTGGTCGCAACCGACAAAGAAGTATTATTTTTCATTGAGCAGCGTAAATTGATGGGACCAGATATCGGAAATATTGACGGTCATCAGTGACGGCTTCGGGATTAGCGGATCTAATCCGAATCTAGACACGCGATGGGTGAGTGCATCAAGTGACCAAAGTATTTAAATTTTGACTAATCTAGTCGAATGGCACGTTACTCTGCCAGTACCGCGTTGCCTTCTCGGGAAATACTTCCATCCACAGATGAAGGGATACTAAAATGGAACAGCCCATCTTTCGAACACAGCCCAAGGTCGTTGTTATTGCATTGGCCGTGGGAGCCCTAGCCTTGTTCATGACATTACTCACCCCATATCCGGCCGGCGCAGCTGGGCTCAACGGCGACGAGGCATACACCGAGGGGCCACAGGTTTGCGGCGAATGCCATCAGGAAGCCTATGACGACTGGCTTGCCCACGGCCATAGCCGCAAGCTCGGCAGCGCACCGGCGATCAGCGCGTTGAACGGGAAGTTCGGGCTTACCGTCGATGCCAAAAACGGCGGCTTCCCCCTCCCGCGTCATGATAAGGACGTGTACAACTGGGACAACGTCCTGTTCATTGTTGGCGCCAGCAAACACTGGAAGACCCGCTTCGTCGGCCTGGATGGCAATGTCCTCACCAAAAACGGCGCCAACCAGTACAATTGGCAGAACGCCTCCTGGAGCAACTATCACAAAGACGAGGTAAAGCCGTTTAGCTGTGGCACATGCCATACAACCGGATACCGCAAGGAGGGGAAGGTCTTCAACGAGAGCGGCTTCCCAGGTGTCTCCGATGCCGGCATCCCAGGCATCGTCGGGGACTTTGCCCATTTCAACATCACCTGCGAGGCCTGTCACGGACCTGGTGCCAAGCATGCGTCGGCAGAAACCCCCACAAAAAACGATATTGTCGTGGATAATACCAAAGAACTCTGTGGTACCTGCCATACCCGCGGTTCCGACCCCGGAACGGTCATTGCCAAGGGAGGCTTCATCCGCCACCACGAACAGTACCCCGAGATTCTCGGGGGTTCCCATAAAGATCTTACATGCGGCATCTGCCATCAGCCGCATGTGTCCCGGGCCCAGAGCATGAAGGTCGCTCCGGGCAATACCGAAGTTTGCGAGACCTGCCATGTACTTCAGAAACAGGAATATCAAGGAAGTGCGATGCAGAAAGCCAAGGTGCGGTGCCAGGATTGTCACATGGCCAAAGCAACCAAATCAGCGATCGCCGCGGGACCTTACGAAGGCGACGTGTGGACGCATATCTTCCGTATCGACTCGTCCGTCGACTACACCATGTTTACCGAGGATGGCAAAGCGGCGAAGGACGCCATCAGCCTTGAATTCGCGTGTTTCCGCTGTCACTCCGGGGCCGATAAGGAAGCCTACTCGAAGATCGAGAACTACCACACCATCGGCAAGTAGCCGGCAACAAGGCGATGTCCGGTTAGTGGCGCCACGAACATCGCCTGGCGGGTTCGGTTGTTTCCAGTGGCCCCAGATTACCAGCAACCTTGCCAGAGATCTGGCGTTTGAGGTGGGTGAAGAACTCGATCACGTGGGGAGTAATGGTCTTTCAAACGTTAGTTTTCTCGTGGGATAAAAGTCGGCAGAATAGCGAGAGCAGTCATTCGTTGAAACAGCATTTCACATCCAATGTCGAATCCGTGAACTTCCGGAGTTGGCCGATCCCCGCCTGTCAGGACATTTTTTTTGGCTCTCTGACCGACTGCTTCTTCGGCGGCGGGATCGGTCGGTGGAGTACGTCTGGAGCGACGGGCGCAAAACGACTCACAACCGATATTCAGGACTGAATTTTCCAGGGCTGCTTCGTGCCCTGAGCCGACCTTATATGCTCTTACCCCAGACGCTTGTTACAGAACGCCACCAGTGCCATCATCAAACTAGCGTTCTTTCGATGAAATAATTGCGAATTCAAACGGATAGACATGTTATTTAGTCATTTGTTTACCCCACACGAAATTCGCGATCATGAATTTCGCAACCGCATTTTTTCCTCTGCCCATCAAACGATTCTCGCCCGAAGTGGGTCACCTGGCGAGGATATGGCCGCCTATCACGAAGCCAGGGCTCGGGGCGGAGCGGGGTTGATTATCCTCGAGTCTTCACGTCCCTACTCGGATGATGTGTCTGCCAGTTACTATATTGACTCCAGTACAGACGCCTGTATTCCGGGCTATCGAATGGTTGCCGATGCCGTGCACAAACATGGATGCAAGGTTTTTGGCCAGATCAACCATGGCGGACGCATCGCCTACACCCATGAAGGAATGCAAATTGTCTCTCACGCGCCTTCGATGGTGCCTGACCACAGGTTCCACTGTATGCCGCGTGTCATGTCCACCGGGTACGTCAGGAAAATTATCAGCGCCTTTGCCGCTGCCGCCGGCCGTATGGCGGAGGCAGGCCTTGACGGTGCGGAGTTGACCGCAAGTCATGGGATGTTAATTGCCCAGTTCCTCAATCCGCAAACCAACTTTCGCAAGGACGAGTTTGGTGGTTCCAAGCAGAACCGGTTTCGTATTGTTTCAGAAATGATTGCTACTACCAGACAGGTGGTTGGCAATAAATTCATCATCGGCATGCGCATCTCGGCTGAAGAGCTGGAGCCCGATGGCCTGGATCAGACAGCCTGGCTGGATATATGCCGCCGCCTGAGCGACGAAGAAGAACTGGACTACCTGAGCGTAACTGTCGGCTCCATGATGGGTCTGGCGGGATCTGTCCATGTGGTGCCGCCAATGGCCATTGATCACGCCTATACAGCACCCCAGGCGGGCATCATTAAGCGCGATGTACGGCAATCCATCCTGGTTACCGGACGCATTAACCAGCCTCAACTGGCCGAGCAG
>JAOTWM010000109.1 GCA_029862885.1 Gammaproteobacteria bacterium | reverse complement strand
CAGTTCTTGGCGTCTTCAAGATCGTTGACCGTGGCAAATTTGCGTCTTGTCATGCGAACGATGGCGGCGTAAATGATATTCATTAAACCACTGAAGCCCATTATCGCGCCGGCGATCACATATGGTTCTTATGCTGGGGCAGGTTTATTGTCGTTAATCTTCAGATAAAAATGCGATCCGGTGACGACGGTGCGGGCAGGCATAGCTACCGGTGGTTGGGCCGCGATAATCCTCTGCGCCTCGGTAATTCGGGCCGACGTATCGTCGAGCATGTCCACGTTCGCAATGCCAAGGTAGGCGATATTCCGGGCCGAATGTTCGGCAAAATTAAGTGCGTCTCGTGTCCGCGTCGACTGCCGTTATGGCCGGTCGGACGAACCCACAAGATCGCCCCGCGCCTGTTCGAGATGGGTCATGATGGTCGCCACCGCGGAATCGACATCCCGGCTGCGTACAGCCTCGTAGATCGCTTGGTGTTGCGTATTGTAATAATCGATTCTTGCCGGCGATAGGATCTTATCCTTGCGGGCGGCCCACTGAGTATGCCCGCGGATATCGTTAATCTGTCGGTATAACCATTGCAGTAACGGGTTTCGCGTCGCCTCTGCCAGGCACAGATGGAACTCCTCGTCGGCTGACGAAAACGCATTGGCATCTGAGCCGACCACAAACAATCGTCGTAGCGCATCATCGAGTCGCGCAATATCCCGTTCGCGTGCATGCAGTACGGCAAGTCTTGCAACCTGTGGTTCAATCGCAAAACGTACATCTATCAATTCCAGTGGGCTTGTAATTTCGGCGATCTCAATCTGTTCTTCGCCGCTTAAATCACGATAGCGCACGAATGTTCCGCTGCCGGGTCGACGTATGACGAGATTCATCGATTCCAGCTGATCCAGCGCATGACGCACGGTGCCGCGCGAAGCGTTGAATAACGCAGCGAGTTCGCGTTCTGCAGGGAGGCGGTCGTTGTATCCGTAATCGCCCGACAATATCGAGCGTCGCAAGCGGCGGATAATGCCCGGGGCTCCACGGATGCTATCCGCCGCCGTCTCGCTACGACCCGAATCGGTATTCGCATTACGGATTTCCGTCTGCGCCATGTTAGTGGTTGCCTTCGGTATAAAATTGGATTATCAAGGTATAAATATATCTTGACGGCACCAATCTATTCAAGTCAAAATTCTTGGGGAAAGATATAGTGTTCATGGCGGGAAATTTCGATTGGCTCGCCGTAAACGGTGGTACAATAGCGGTATATTTATCGCGAATTGACAGGCCGAGCTGTTGCGTCAGAACGCCTTGTCGAAGCCGATATAGTTCTAGAATTGAGGGCATTTATTACGAATACACGCGTGCCCGATACACGGCAGGCCTGCCCCGATATTGGACCGCAATGTCAACGCTTGGATCACGGTTCCCGAAGGTATAGATTTACCGGATAATCAGCAGGACCGGGATATGATTGCTCGAGAATGACTTGTTAAGTTTCGGGCGTTTGAGTGGCACCCGATCGCGGTATTCGGTATCGCTTATTCAAAGATTTGAGGGATCGGAAAATGGGATTGCCACCAAGCGGGTAGATCTGCAATTGAGTCGAGAACCGCGTTCGGCAGGATGCCTTGATCAAGATCGGTAGCACGGAACTTGCCGGTTTTTACGAGGATGCCGCGAAGGCCGATGCGTTGTGCGGCATCTATGTCGCTGTAAATGTCATCGCCAATCATGCAGATGCGCTCCGCCGGGAACGCTAGGCGGTGGATGGCAGCTTGGAAGAACTCGGCCGCGGGTTTGCCGAATACCCGTGCGGTTACGCCCGCCGCATATTGCAGCGCCGCAACGAATGGCCCCGTGTCCAGCTGCAGGCCGCCCGCCTTCTGCCAATAGCGGGTCATGCCTAGCGCCAGCAACGGCGGTTTGGGCTCTTGCATGAGCATGCGAAATGCGTCGTTGAGCCGGCGAAAATCCCAACCGTCGCCAAGATCGCCAATGACGACGGCACCGACCCGACGCGTTGCTTCGTCGGCAATCGATAGACCGGCGAATTCGGCAATAGTGGCCGGGGTTACGAATAGCCCGATCGGCTCGGTGACGTGTTGCTGCAGCCACGCAGTGGCCGCCGCAGGCGGTGACAAGATGTCGGTTACCGCGGCCGGTATACCGATATGCTCAAGCTTGTCGACGAGTGCTTGGCGTGGTCGAGAGCTCGTGTTGGTGATAAATAGCAACGGAACGCCACGGGTCCTCAACCAAGCAACCGCCTCGGGAGCCCCGGGAACGGCGTGCTCGCCTTGATATAGGACGCCGTCAAGATCAAACAGCGCGGCGTGTGCAGTAGGTGTGGACGGGTTCATGACCGCGATGTAATTTCGGCACGTTAATGGCACGCGGTCAAGTACTAGACAACTACTGGTCGCAGAGCAGATTGTTCGCCAGCATGCGATGAATTAGGCTGCGCATGCGCCGCATGCCAGGGTAACAGTTTAATCATTAACGACGGAAAATCCGATGAAAATTTTGATTGCCGACAAATTTCCCGCTGCCTATCTCGCGCAACTAGAGACGCGTGGCCACACCTGCGATACGCAGCCGGAACTCGGAGCCGACGATTTGCCGGACGTGATCGGTGATTTTGATGCCATCATAGTCCGTAGCACCCGCGTAACGGCGGCGACGATCACTGCGGCTAGCTCGCTGAAACTCATTATTCGGGCGGGTGCCGGTACCAATACCATCGATAAAGCGACAGCCGCTGATCACGGTGTTCGGGTATGTAACGTGCCGGGCAAAAACGCGATTGCCGTGGCGGAATTAACCATGGCGCTGTTGCTCGCTATCGATCGCAACGTGGCGGATAACGTACAGGCCTTGCGGGAGGGGCGCTGGGACAAGAAACGTTTTTCACAAGCGAAAGGACTATTCGGCCGCAAGATGGGAATCATCGGGTTGGGGGCGATCGGGCTGGCGGTCGCGGAACGCGCGCGCGCGTTCGGTATTCACCTATACGTGGTCGCGAAGCCGGATCGGAGCGCGGTGCTTAACGCGCAGCTCGCCGCTCTAGGTGTGCACAGTGTCGACAGTATCGACGAGCTGGCCACGAGCTGCGATATTTTGACTTTTCACGTGCCGGCGGCGGCCGAGACCAAGGGATTAATTGGGCCGGCGTTGCTCGCGCGCATGCCGGACGGCGGTATTATTCTCAATACGTCGCGCGGTGACATCGTGGATGAAGCGGCATTGCTCGCGGCGATGGATAAGAAGGGACTGCGTGCGGGTTTAGACGTTTACGCGGACGAGCCCAGCGCGGGACAGGCTGAATTTTGCTCCGCATTGGCGCAGCACCCCAATGTCTACGGTACCCATCATATCGGCGCGTCCACTGCGCAGGCGCAAAACGCTGTTGCAGAAGGTGTTATCGAAATCATCGATGCCTATGTCGACGGCGACGTGTTGCATTGCGTTAATATGTAACTTGGATCGTTACCGCCTCGCTATCTAATTTCTGGAGAAATTTTCATGACTAAACGTGTCCATAATTTCTGTGCGGGACCCTGTACATTGCCGTTAGAAGTGCTGGAAGAAGCGCAAGCCGAATTCGTAAATTATCACGGTTCCGGCATGTCGTTGATAGAAATGAGCCACCGCGGCAAGCATTACGACGCAGTGCACAGCGAGACGATGCGTTTGGCTCTTGAAGTGTATGAGGCGCCGGACGATTTCGATGTGTTGTTTATCCAGGGTGGTGCGACGTTGCAATTTGCGATGGTGCCGATGAACTTATTGCGGCCGGGTTGGAAAGCCGGCTATATCAATTCCGGCTCCTGGGGAAAGGGTGCTATTGTCGACGGCAAGATGCACGGCGATATCTATACCGCCTGGGACGGGGCCGACGACAACTACATGCGTATGCCGGCGTCGTCCGAGATACAGTTGCAGGACCGCACGCGCTATTTGCATGTGACCTCCAACGAAACGATCGGTGGGGTGCACATGGTGGAATGGCCGGATGTGGAGGTGCCGCTGGTCGGCGATATGTCCTCGGACTATATGTCCCGTCCGATTCCGTGGAACAAATTCGACATCGTTTACGGCGGTGTACAAAAAAATCTCGGGCCGGCCGGGATGGCCATCGTCTTTGTCCGCAAGGCCATCCTCGAAGATACCAATCGCGACATAGCGCGTTACCTGCGTTACGATGTGCACCAGGACAAACAGTCGCTGTTCAATACCCCGCCGGTATTTGCGATCTACATGGCCGGTAAAGTGCTCAATTGGATGCAGGCGCAGGGCGGTTTGTCGGCGATCGAAGCCGCTGCGGCGGCCAAGGCTGCCAAACTTTACGGCGTGATCGATTCCAGTGGTGGGTATTACCGGTGCCCGGTCAATGTCGCGTGTCGTTCCCACATGAATGTGGTGTTTCGATTGCCGAGTGAAGAATTAGAAGCAAAATTTCTGGCTGATGCGGGCGATCAGGATCTGCTCAATCTCAAAGGCCACCGCAGCGTGGGTGGCTGCCGAGCAAGTATCTACAACGCGATGCCGATGGACGGCGTCATGGCCTTATGCGCATTCATGGAGGAGTATCATCGCGCTAACGGTTAGCCGACCGGCCACCGATGCACGGCTGACGCGATCAGATCACGATTCGACATCTTTGATACAAATACCATGATGACGATCCACCCATTCGCAAGCTATGTCGTTCGCGACGAGCACGCGGCACGGGTTGTGTCGCCGGCATACGATGCGTTTACGCCAGAGGAACGTCATGTCTATGCGTGCGCGCATCCCGATAACTACGTCAACGTGATGCGTTCACTGGACGAATACCCGAGTTCGGAACGGCCGACATTGGACGATTTGTTGTCAACTAACGCGGAAAACCTGCAGCAAATATTGGCCAGCGACGCGTATCGCTACGATGAATCGCCGTGTTTGTTTTTATACCGGTTGAGTATTGACGGTCACGTGCAAACGGGTGTGGTCGCGGAAATCCCGATCGTCGATTACGATCGAGGTCTCGTTAAGAAACACGAACATACCCGTGCCGACAAAGAGGACCTGTTAACGCGATACAACGAAGTTGTCGGCGTGAACTCCAGCCCGGTGTGTTTGGCCTATCCGCAGAGTGACGATATCGATGCATTGGTAAATCGCTCGCTAGGGGAAGCCCCGCTTGTGGATTTTGTATCCGAAGACGGGGTCGCACAGACCCTATGGCGTATCGCTGATCCTGAACTCATCGAGCGACTGACAACGTTGTTTGCGGGAATACCCATCGCGTATCTTACCGATGGTCATCACCGCGCGGCGGCAGGTTCCCGTTATGCCGCCAAGCGCCGCGAGAACGATGCCGATCCAAACGACGTCGACGCATTCAATTTTCTGCTCGTGGCGTTGTTTCCACACGATCAACTGCGGATTCTCCCCTATAACCGCTGTGTTCGGGATCTCAACGCACACACGGTCGCTTCACTGCTCGACGCACTACATGAGGGCGGTTTTGATGTCATCAAAGTAGTTGACCGCGACGCGGCGACGCCGCGACAACGCGGAGAATTTGGGATGTACATCGACGCTCAGTGGTATCGGCTTGGTGCCCGCACAGCCGTAGCGCCAAGCGGCGACGATCCGGTGCAGGCATTGGACGTCAGCATATTGCAGGAGCGCATCCTCGAACCTGTGTTTGGAATCACCGATAGTCGGCTCGACGCGCGCCTTGACTACGTAGCGGGCGTAAACGGGTTGGCCGGGCTTGAGGAGCGTTGTGCGGCGGGTTGGCGTGCCGCGTTCGCGTGTTATCCGACGTCGATCGAAGAATTGATGGCGGTGGCCAACGCCGACGCAGTCATGCCGCCCAAGTCGACCTGGTTCGATCCCAAGCTCCGACCCGGAATTTTTGTTTGTATGCGTTGACGGCTGGCAGGCGCCGGCCCGCCGCGATCAAATCGCTAGCCGTTACGAAGTGCCGGCCAGTCGAACTGTCGGCGCATTATCGACAACGCGAAAGTCCCGGTCGTGGGACAATGCCGGGATCATGCGCCGCGCTTCGTCTACGGTGCTGAGGTTGATGTCAGCGCTGACGAAACCCCGTTCCTCGCCACCGTCGGCCAGCACTCGCCCCCAGGGATCGATAATCAACGAATGACCGTAGGTAGCGGCGGCACCGTGGCGGCCGAATTGGCACGGCGCCAACACGAAACAACCAGTTTCGATTGCGCGTGCTTGCAACAAAGTATGCCAATGCGCTTCGCCCGTGGTTTTGGTAAACGCGGCGGGTACGCTGATGAGTTGGGCTCCGGCCTGCGCTAGTTGGCGGTACAAATGTGGGAATCGTAGGTCATAACAAACGCTAAGGCCCAACATTCCCCAACCAATCGGGGCAATAACGGCTTCATCGCCGGCGACAAATAACTCCGACTCGCGATAGGATTCACCGTTTGCGAGATCTACATCGAACATATGAATCTTATCGTAGCGTGCGACTATCCGACCGCGGTTATCGATGAGTAAAGAGCGATTGCGTAATCGGCCCCCGCCGTCTTTAATCGCTAGCGACCCCAACAATAACCAGGCCTCGAGTTCGCGGGCGAGGGATGAGAGCGTGAGTAACGCCGGGTGAGTGGATTCCGGGTGCGCGCCGACCTCGAGACCGTCGTCGGACTTATCGAGACAAGAAAAGAATTCCGGGGTCGCGATAAATTCGGCACCCGCAGCATGCGCCTCACGAATGAGTTCGGCACTGTCATCGATATTGGCCGCCATATCGGTGCCGGCGCAATTCTGTATACATGCGGCGGTAAACGGCCGTGACGAACGTTGGCGATTCATAGCGGTTGCTCTGTTAGTCCTAGCGACCGGTTCAGTGTATCGCGCCGCGGCACGCTTCGCCACATTTGAATCCTCGCGGCCGAGAGCCGGCGAATTATCGTTATTCGCACGCCAACAGCCGGATTTCTTCTCACTCTATCCGGCCTACACTATCAATTAGAATGGTTTTACACGGGCACGCGACGAATCTCCCGGGCGAGAGATCTGTGTTAGGAGATTCCGCCCCGAAATCGCTAGAATCAGATTGTACTCGCATAGGTAAAAGTAAATCTCATTGAAATGAAAAACTCCACGGCCTCCGCGGGGCACAAGGGCGGCGGGCCCGACGACCTGCCCGATCCCGCGCATAGTGCGCAGCGCAACAATGAGCTGGAAATCGCGATCGGCCGACAGGTGCGCGCGTTTCGAAATCAACACCATATGACAGTTACCGAGATCGCTAAACAGGCTGGATTGTCGCCGGGCATGTTGTCCAAAATTGAAAACGGGATGACCTCGCCGTCACTTGCGACGTTGAGCGCTGTTGCGGCCGCCCTAAATGTGCCGGTAACGGCGCTGTTTCGAATGTACGAAGAAGAACGCGAGGCGACGTTCGTCAAAGCCGGAGACGGTCTTAAGATTGAACGCCGCGGCACCCGAGCCGGGCATCAGTACCAGTTGCTTGGGCACTCGGTCGGAAGTCGTTTTCGGGTCGAACCGTACTTAATTCGCTTGACAGAAGAATCGGACGTGTTCCCGCTGTTTCAACACGAAGGCGTCGAATTCATTTATATGTTGAGCGGTGAAGTCATCTACCGCCACGCCAGTCAGACCTATCGGTTAACGCCGGGCGACTCGCTGTATTTCGACTCCGATGCTCCGCATGGCCCGGAGCAACTGGTGGAATTACCGATTCATTTTTTGTCGGTAATTATCCAGCCCGGCAGCGTCGATGCCGAATAGAATTTCCTAACGGTAAAATTCGTTCCCTCGTGGTTGAGCGCAGAGCGGGTTTGGAGTAGGCTCCCCCGCTCCTATTTCATCGCTCAACAAAGGGTAGCGTCATGTGCGGCATCGTTGGATTATTTGCCGAAAGTCCGGAAATAGAGGCACAGCTCGGGTGCCATCTCTCTGCCATGTTGGTGGAGATGAGTGACCGTGGGCCGGATCGCGCGGGCGGCACCATCGAGATTTTCAATGAGAAAGGCAAACCACGTGATGTCGTGCTGCGCTTCGCATTCGATAGCGGCGAAGGCTCTCATGCGTTGGGACACACCCGGATGGCAACTGAGCGTGCCGTGACTACCGAACACTCGCATCCGTTTTCGAGCGGCTTGGATTTGTGTTTGGCCCGTAACGGATCGCATTCCAACTGGATTCCCGGGCGACGCGATTGATTGGTGGATAGTCGCCGCGTCGACCGCGTCGACCGCGTGTCCGCGTCACGCGTTCCATGGTATAAACAAATGCAGCACGGGTTCACGCCGTGCTGCAAATAGAACAGAAATTTACAAACGGATAACTCCAGTGGAGGATCGTCATGGCTGTTAATTTGTCGCGCGTTGCCAAAGAGAAAGGTATCGAATATTTTCTCGTGAGTTTTGTCGATTTGTTTGGCGTGCTGCGGGCAAAACTCGTGCCGGCGCGGGCCATCGGCGGCATGCAAAAGGACGGCGCTGGATTTGCGGGATTTGCCACCTGGCTCGATATGACGCCCGCCGACCCTGATATGTTTGCCATCCCTGACGCCGACAGCCTGATCCAATTACCGTGGAAGCCCGAGGTGGGTTGGTTGGCGGCGGATCTGTGGATGGACGGACGCATGGTCGAAGAGTCACCGCGCGTCGCCCTGAAACGCCAAATCGACCGCGCGGCTAAGAAAGGCTTCCGTATGAAAAGTGGCGTGGAGTGCGAATATTTTTTAATCAATGAAGACGGCACGGCCATCTCCGACAATCGCGACACCCAGGAAAAACCCTGCTACGACCAATCGGCATTAATGCGGCGTTTTGACGTGGTCAGCGCAATCTGCGACGCGATGATTAGCCTTGGTTGGGGCCCCTATCAGAACGACCACGAAGACGCGAACGGGCAGTTCGAGATGAATTGGGATTATGACGACTGCTTACGCACCGCGGACCGGCATACCTTCTTTAAGTATATGACCAAGGCAATCGCGGAAAATCATGGTTTGCGGGCTACGTTTATGCCAAAACCGTTCGCGCACCTTACAGGTAATGGCTGCCATGCCCACATTTCGGTTTGGGATAAAACCGGCAAGAAAAATCTGTTCGCGAGTCAGCGCGACGCAATGGGATTGTCGGCGCTCGCGTACCAGTTTTTGGGTGGTATCATAAACAGCGCCGACGCATTGGCTTCGATATTTAATCCCACGGTTAACAGCTACAAGCGAATTAACGCACCGCGCACCACCTCGGGCGCGACTTGGTCGCCCAACGCGGTGAGTTACTCGGGCAACAATCGCACCCATATGGTACGCATCCCCGAGCCCGGCCGGTTCGAATTGCGACTTATGGATGGCGCCGCGAATCCATATCTAATGCAGGCAGGTGTATTGGCGGCAGGATTGGACGGTGTCGCCAATAAGCGCGATCCCGGTAAGCGTCTGGATATTAATATGTATACCGAGGGCCATAAGGCACGTGGAGTTAAGAAGCTTCCGCTAAATTTACTGGATGCGGTTCGCCTAACCGAAAAAAATAAGGTATTGCGCAGCGCTCTGGGCAATAGTTTGGTGGACAGTTACTGCAAGCTGAAGATACATGAATGGAACGACTTCAAATCGGAAATCACGTCTTGGGAACGCATTCACACGTTAGATTGTTAACGGCATAAATAATTGCGATTAATAAGTTTTGACTGAGGAGAGCATTATGGCAGTACCGAAGAGCGATATTGAAATTGCACGCGCGTCGACTTTGCGTCCAATCGCCGAAATTGGCGAAAAAATTGACGTGCCATGGGAGGCGCTGATTCCCTATGGCCACACCAAGGCAAAAGTCAGTCTTGAGCATATCGCGTCATTAAAAGATAAGCCGAATGGAAAACTAATCCTCGTTACCGCGACTTCGCCGACTCCCGCTGGCGAAGGCAAAACCACAACGACGGTGGGACTCGGAGACGGTCTGAATCGAATTGGCAAGCGTGCCGTAATGTGTTTGCGGGAGCCCAGTCTTGGTCCGTGTTTCGGAATGAAGGGCGGCGCGGCTGGTGGTGGCTACGCGCAAGTCGTACCAATGGAGGACATCAATCTGCATTTCACGGGCGACTTTCACGCCATTGGTGCCGCTCATAATTTATTGTCGGCGTTGGTGGACAATTCGATCCACTGGAGTAATGAGCATAAGCTTGATCCGCGCCGTGTAACTTGGCGTCGCGTTGTCGATATGAATGATCGTGCGCTGCGCAGCATCGTGGTTGCTTTGGGTGGCGTCGCGAATGGTTTGCCTCGCGAAGGCGGGTTCGACATTACCGTCGCGTCGGAAGTCATGGCTATTTTTTGCCTGGCGGAGAGTCTGGACGATTTGCGCGCGCGTTTAGGTAACATCGTTGTTGGTTACACGCGTGATCGAACTCCGATTTATGCACGCGACGTGAAGGCCGATGGGCCGATGACGGTGTTATTGCGCGACGCGTTCAACCCGAATCTCGTGCAGACCCTCGAAAACAATCCGGCATTTATTCATGGCGGGCCGTTCGCCAATATCGCACACGGTTGTAATTCGGTGGTCGCCACCAAGGCCGCGCTGAAGCTCGCGGATTTTGTCGTCACCGAAGCTGGATTCGGAGCGGACCTCGGCGCCGAGAAGTTTTTTGACATCAAATGCCGCAAAGCCGGGCTCAAACCCGACGCGGTCGTGCTGGTCGCGACGGTGCGAGCGTTGAAAATGCACGGCGGTGTCGCCAAGGCCGATCTGGGCACCGAAAATGTAGCCGCAATCCAAAAGGGTCTCGAAAACCTGGGTCGGCATCTGCGCAATATCGGCCAGTTTGGGGTGCCAGCGGTGGTGGCGGTGAATCGATTTACCGCAGATACCGATGCTGAAGTCAATGTGATTCGCCGATATTGTCAGGAGTTCGGTGTCGATGTGTGTGCGTGCACGCACTGGGCCGATGGTGGTGCGGGCACCGAGGAGTTGTCCCACAAAGTCGTGCAATTGGTGGAGAGTGGCAGTGCGCAATTTCGGCCGTTGTATGAAGACCAGTTACCGTTGTGGGAAAAAGCTCGCACCGTTGCGCGAAGCCTGTATGGTGCCGAAGACATCATCGCCGACAAGAAAGTGCGGCAGCAACTCGCGCAGTACGACGAGCACTACGGGCATTTCCCAGTATGCATGGCGAAAACTCAGTACAGTTTTTCTACCGACCCCAGCCTGCTCGGCGCGCCCAGTGGGCACATGGTACCGATTCGCGATGTTCGGTTATCCGCCGGCGCTGGTTTTATCGTCGCCATCTGCGGCGACATCATGACCATGCCCGGCCTACCGAGGGTCCCCGCTGCAAACAGCATCCGAATTAACGATGCCGGAGAAGTCGAAGGCTTATTTTGAGTCGACCACGTTAATAGGCAGGGATGGCTGGTACGTGCAGTTGGCGAGAAGCAGTCCCTTCCGATGACAAACTATCCCGCTCTGTGGCTGGTGTGGATGACCGGCCTTAAGGCCGATGTTTGAGCGCGATCATTGTGCATTGAAGTGACGTGCGCAAGTTTTACGTGCACGCCCCAAATCCATTTGTTGGGGGATTGAAATACGCCGTTTGAACGGCCCGGTTAGCTGTATAAAGGGGACGGTAGCGATATCCCTTTTATATTCATGTCCGTTTGTCGATGTAAATCCTTGCGGGACCCAGTTAAGCAATGTTATGCAGCGTGGTGCAATCGGATGACGAACGCGGCGGATTAAAGTTAATTAAAATAATGCATCAATGGAACAATCGTAAACGCCGAACCGGAGGGCAGGAGGTTCCGATCTCTCCGGGCGCGTCCATGTTGCAATCCAATAAGGCGCCAGTTTGTGGAAGCGGTTTCAATTGGGAGGGCGGCCCATAGTGGCGTCACAAAATTTCCTGTGAGGAAACTAAATTTCTTACTGGTTGATTGATTTCAAGCGATGCTTTACCCTCGTCGAATCGATTTTGTACCGATTGGAGACGCTTATGTGCGGTATCGCTGGGATTCTTTATAAGAACGCCAAGCACAATTTTGCGGCGGGTCGGGCGCTCATTGATATGCTCGACGGGTGCCAGCACCGGGGCCCCGATTCGACTGGATTCGCATTGTATGGCGATTCCGAGCCGGGTGAGCTGCGCTTGCGCTTTTACATCGGCGGTGACGATGCCGAGCAGGCGATGGCCCGTATCCGCGAGGCGTTGGCGAAACACAGTGCGCAGGTCGTCGATGACGAACGCGTTGGCGACAACTACCGTGTCACGGTCCGCTTCGAGGGCGACCTGCAAAAACTCGCTTATGACCTCGAACGCAGTGCCAAGGTGATTTCTATCGGTTCAAGTCTTGAGATCGTTAAGGATATTGGCGGCGCACACGAGGTTGACGACCGTTATCATGTCGCAGACTTTCACGGTTCGCACGGTCTCGGTCATGTGCGCTTGGCGACCGAATCGGACGTTAAACCCGAAGCCGCCCATCCGTTTTGGGCGACCGGATTCGGCGATGTCGCGATCGTGCACAACGGTCAAATTACCAACTACTGGAAGATGCGCCGCCGGCTTGAGCAGCGTGGCTTCGAGTTCACCACCGATAATGACAGCGAGCTGATTGCGGTTTACCTTGCCGACAATATGGCACAGGGCATTTCGCTAAAGGAAGCACTGCGCACCTCCATCGACGACCTCGATGGCACGTTCTCGTTCTTGGTCTCGACCCGTGACGAAATCGGTTACGCCAAGGACCGCTTAGCGGTCAAGCCAATGATTATGTATGAGAACGACGATTTGATCGCGGTGGCTTCCGAAGAGGTTTCACTTAATCGTCTGTTCCCGGGACAAGCCCTAAACACCCGCGAGCCGCCACCGGGAACCTTCCAGACATGGTCACGATTGATCTAGCCGAACTGCCGGTTCGCGAGGCAAACGAGCGTATTCGTGCACTCGGGGACGAAGGGCAGGATATAGAAGTCATCAATCCCGACGCCCGGCATCACATAGGCGTTGGTTTGACCGCGGCGGTCAACGTGCACGTGCGCGGCTCGGCCGGTTACTTCTGCGCCGGCCTGTCCGACGCGGCGCATTTTCGCGTCGATAACAATGTTGGCTGGGGTCTTGGCGATAACATGTATAGCGGTTCCGTGGTGGTGGGCGGAAATGCCGGTGCAATAGCCGGTGTGGCGATCCGCGGGGCGGAACTCGTGGTGCACGGCAATATGGGCTCGCGCGCCGGGCAGGTGATGAAGGCCGGTACGCTGTGTTGCGCCGGCAACGCGAACTTTATGGCCGGTTATATGATGTACGGCGGGCGCATCATCATTCTTGGCGACTCTGGTGAAAGAGTT